>JAHJDU010000117.1 GCA_018812385.1 Pseudomonadota bacterium | reverse complement strand
GAAACCAATATTGATGAAATGTGCAGGCTGGCCAAAAAAGTTGGATACCCGGTTTTGATAAAGGCTACTGCCGGTGGAGGAGGCAAAGGTATCCGTATTGTGAACGCTCCTGAAGATATGGAAGAGGCCTGTAATGCGGCTTCAAGGGAAGCACAAAATGCATTCGGGAACAATGAGATTTATCTTGAAAAATTTTTTGTAAAGGCAAGGCATATTGAATTCCAGATTCTTGCCGACAGGCACGGTAATGTTGTTCATCTTTTTGAAAGGGAGTGTTCAGTTCAGAGACGTCACCAGAAGATAATTGAGGAGACACCCTCTTCAGTACTGACTCCTGAGCTTCGAAATGAAATGGGCAATGTTGCAGTTGCTGCAGCAAAAGCAGCGAATTACGTTAATGCAGGGACTGTTGAGTTCCTTTTGGATCCTGACAATAACTATTATTTTCTTGAAATGAACACAAGACTGCAGGTTGAACACCCTGTTACGGAGATGACAACAGGAGTCGATCTTGTAAGACAGCAGCTTGAAATTGCATTTGGGAACAAATTGTCATTGACCCAGGACAGTATACAGGCAAGGGGTCATGCAATCGAGTGCAGGATTTATGCAGAAGATCCTGAAAATGATTTTTTCCCCTCTCCTGGTAAGATTCAATATTTGAAGGAGCCAAAAGGCCCGGGGATCAGGAATGATTGTGGTGTTTATTCGGGTTTTGAAGTGCCTGTGGAGTATGATCCTATCCTTTCAAAACTTGTTGTATATAGTGAATCAAGGGATAAGAGCATCAAAAAATGTGTAAAGGCTTTAAAGGAATATATTATCCTGGGGGTTACAACTCCCATAACCTTATTGATTGATATCCTGAACTCAGATCCTTTTATTTCAGGAGAGGTTTTTACAGATTTTATCGAAGATCATTTTTCAGACTGGAAACCTGAGACAAAAGAGAATGATACTGATATTGCAAGAATAGCATTTATTGTAGATGAACTCTGCAATAAAGGAAAATTTAAATCACAATCATATGGTAAGAGTGACATCGTTACCCCATTTCGAACACTTGGGAACTGGAGGCTTTAGGTTTTCAATAAATGTGAGATGATAATTTATATTTTTAATGGAGCATATTGATATGTCGCAAAAAGATCTTTTATACAAAAAGGAAAATAACAGGGCATATATCACAATAAACCGTGAGAAACAGAGAAATTCAATCAGCGTTGAAGCAGTGAATCTTTTTCTTGAATACCTTGATGAAGCTCAGAAGGATGATGAAGTATGGGTTGTTTGTGTGACAGCAGCTGGAGAGAAAATCTTCTGTTCCGGGGCAGACCTTGCGGGTAGTATTGGGAAGGCAGGAGAGCCGGCAGGTAAGGCTTTTCAAAATTATGCAAAGTTGTTGACCAAAATATCTAAATTCCCCAAACCCACCGTTGCAAGGATAAACGGGCACTGTATGGCAGGGGGAACAGGTTTCATGCTGGCATGTGATATTGTGATTGCCAGAGATGATATCAAATTTGGAACTCCTGAAGTAAATGTGGGCCTGTTTCCCATGATGATAGGTGCATTGATTTTCAGAAATGTCTTGAGAAAAAAAGCAATGGAGATGATTCTTCTTGGCGAGAAATTAAGTGCTGCCCAGGCCTTTGAAATGGGTTTGGTAACGAGGATTTATCCACTTGAAAGTTTTGAAGAAGAAGTTGAAAAGGTCCTTACATCTTTGACCTTGAAAAGTCCAATAGGAATGAAAATCGGAAAGCAGGCATTCAATGCTATAGATACAATGCCCTTAGAAGAAGCAGTTAACTTTTTATCTGAAAGACTTGCTGAAGTTGCTTCAACAGATGATGCTGTAGAAGGAATAACAGCTTTTATAGAAAAAAGGCAACCGGTGTTTACGGGAAAATAATCTAAGGAGGATAGAAAATGGGTAAGAGTGAAAAAGTAGTAGTCACCTGTGCAATAACCGGTTTATTGACAGATCCGAACAAATTCAATGTGCCTGTAACGCCCGAACAGATGGCTGATGCAACAAGGCAGGCATTTGACGCGGGTGCCACCATCGTTCATGCACATTTCAGATCTCAGCAGGAAGGAGCCGGTGCATTTCCGACCTGGGACATTGCACCCGTTGGTGATATCCTTGCTGCCATGAGGGAAAAGGTTCCCCAAATCATTATCAATATGAGCACAGGCGTGATGGGCAACGATATTTCAGGACCCATTGCGTGTCTGGAAGCATTTAAACCACATATGGCTGCCTGTAATGCGGGTTCTCTGAATTATCTCAAGATCCGCCGGGATGGCGTCTGGGCATGGCCCCCGATTCTATTTGATAACCCTGTGGAAAAGGTTAAAAGCTTTCTTGATGTAATGACTGTGAACAATGTTATTCCGGAGTTTGAATGTTTTGACATCGGTATTGTGCGCAGCGTGGGGATGTTCAAGGCAAACGGGATGTTCAAGGGCGACCCCCATCTCTCTTTTGTTATGGGCGTTGATTCGGGTATGCCTGCAAGGGCAGATCTGCTTCCCATATTAAAGGATGAACTGCCTGAAAATGCTCACTGGCAGGTTATAGCAACCGGGGCTGGTCGTGAAAAAAACTGGGAACTGCACCGTAAATGTGTTGAACTTGGCGGTAATGTTCGAACCGGACTTGAAGACACTTTTTATCTGCCCAATGGTGAAAAGGCTAAAGACAATGGTCAACTGGTGGAAGCGCTCGTTAAAATCGTTCAAGAGACTGGCCGGGAGGTGGCATCACCTTCAGAGGCAAGGGATATCCTTGGTATTGATGAATGAAATGTGGATATCCAGAGCCTGCAGGGATTCACGATTGGTGTCCATTGGTGGCAGTACAAGTGATGTAATGAGTGAAATAATTTTCAAGATAACAGGGTATTGATGGAAATGCCGGAGGTTTGACAAGAGAATGGGTTCGAAAAAAAATGGTTCGACAAGAAGTGCCTTGCGCAGACAGCGTGAAAAAGAGTTACGGCGGTCAACTATTTTAACGGCGGCTGAGAAATTGTTCGCCCAAAAAGGATACCGGAAAACCAGGATAGAAGATATTGCCGATATTGCCGAGATTTCCGTGGGTTCAGTTTACGGGCATTTCAAAAACAAAGAGGATCTTCTTATAGGCGTGTTGGATGATATAGGCATGTACACGAGGAAACTTGCAAGAAATGCCTTCATGGAGGGTGACTCCATACTGGATGGGATTGAAAGGGCCGGCATTGCCTTTTTTGAAGAATTGTGCCTGCCCTATCCTGAAAAGATACGTCTGTTGTTTGATGAATCCATTGGTTTCAGCGACCACTTGATTGATGCTCGCAGGAATTTCATGGAAAAGGTGACAGGCGATGTGCATAATGCTCTCATGCAGGCAAAGCACGGCGCAGGATTGAAATATTCCTCCGGGTTATCCGGTGAGGTAATAGCAGTTTGTATAACGTCAATATATGCCGGGCTTGGAAATTACTATAAGTTTTGGAAAAAGCAGCCTGAAGATACCATGGCCATTGGCGCAGAAGTTGTCAGGTATATTGTGGGCGGGATTAAAAGCCTTATTGTCAGTAACGAAGAACGATTATAGGTGGAGATTTACAATGAAAGATATTTGCAAAGACCTTGCCGATGAGCATGCAGCGCTTGATGCCATAGTAAAAGGACTGGATGAAGCTGGCTGGCAGACCGTCACTTCGTTTTATGGATGGAGCATAAAAGATGAGATCAGCCATCTGGCATATTTTGATAGATCAGCCTTTCTTGCTGCCACTGATGTAGAAGCATTTGGAAAAGATGTGGAAAAGATGATTGAAGGATTTACAAATTATGATGATCTGCACGATAAAGTAAATTCAGTCGGCCGCTCACTGTCTGATGCTGATCTGCTTTTATGGTGGCGAAAGCAGCGTGCTCAGCTTATTGCAGGTTTTATGTCTGTTGATTCAAAAACCAGGCTCCCCTGGTACGGACCACCCATGACTGCAAAATCTTGTGCAACGGCACGACTTATGGAAACCTGGGCCCATGGTCAGGATATCGTTGATGTGTTGAAGGCCTCCCGTCCGGGAACAGACCGCCTGAAACATATTGCCCATATAGGTGTGTCTACCTTTTCCTGGAGTTTTAAAAATCGTGAATTGGAAGTCCCGGATCAGCAGGTCAGAGTGGAGCTTTCAAGCCCGTCAAATAAACTTTGGACCTTTGGACCTGAAGATGCACAGAACATAGTTCGGGGTACTGCAGAGGATTTTTGCCTGGTTGTCACCCAGCGAAGAAGGGTCTTGGATACAAAGCTTGTATGTGAGGGTGACATTGCCGGCAAATGGATGTCAATTGCCCAGGCTTTTGCAGGACCACCTGAATATGGCCCTGAATAGTAATAAGGAGAAGTGCTATCATGTATAAGAACCTGTTCAGTCCGATAAGGATTAATAAGCTTGAAATTAAAAACAGGATCGCTTATCCGGCTCTGGGAGTTTTGTACTCTTATGATCGCAAACTTAACGACAGATACTACAATTATTTCAAAGAAAAAGCCAAAGGAGGTGCAGGTATTGTCACTGTTGGTCCGGTAGGGGTTGACTTTATCGGCTCAGGTTTTCTGGTTTTATCTATAGCCGAAGATGAGGCGATTGCTGATTTTAAAAAACTTACAAACCTTATCCGGGACAACGGGGCAAGCCCATGGATACAACTTTTCCACGCCGGTGCTTATTCCCATCCCATTTTGATAGACGGCAAAACGCCCATGGGACCTTCACCTGTCTATACAAAATATTCAAAAACCACACCTCGAAAGATGACACTCGAAGATATTCATGAAGTGCAAAAGGCTTTTGAAAAAGCGGCACTGCGGGCAATGGAGGCTGGATTCGATGGTGTTGAAATCATCGGGTCGGGTGGTTATCTTATCACCCAGTTTGTGTCTCCCCTTAGAAATACGCGTGACGATGATTATGGCGGGAATTTTGAAAACAGGACACGCTTTCCAAGGGAGCTGATTAAAGGGGTGAGAAAAGTTCTTGGAAACGATTATCCCCTCACAATTCGCATGGCCGGCAATGATTTTGTGCCCGGCAGCAATACAGATGCCCAAACACCTGAAATTGCCAAAGTATATGAAAAAGCCGGTGTTGATGCAATCAACGTAACTGGCGGATGGCATGAGACCAGGGTTCCCCAGTTGCCCATGGAGCTGCCGAGATCTGCCTTTGCCTACCTTGCGTATAATATTAAAAAAGCTGTATCAGTCCCTGTGCTGGCTTCCAATCGCATTTCAGATCCTGAGTCGGCTGAAAAAATCATCAAGGATGGATTTGCTGACATGGTGAATCTTGGCCGCGTGCTTATCGCTGATCCTCAATGGCCTAAAAAAGCTCTTGAGGGGCGGGCAGATGAAATCAGACCCTGCGTTGCCTGTTCCCAGGGATGCACAGACCAGGTTTTCAGCGGCCAGCCCGTATTTTGTGTGGGCAATCCCAGGGCCGGTTTTGAAGGAGAACGCAATATTATCAAAACCGATTCCCCTAAAAATGTAATGGTGGTGGGTGCCGGAGTTGCAGGCCTTGAAGCTGCTGTTACTGCTTCCATTGCAGGGCATAGGGTCAAGATTTATGAAAGGACGGATGATATCGGCGGGCAGATATGGCTTGCCGGGGCACCGCTTCACAAGCAGGAATTGTTGGAATTTATCCGCTACTACCGGGCTATGATCAATAAATATGACATTTCTCTCTTTCTGAACAAACAAGTAGATAAGACTTTTATACAGGAAGAAAACCCTGACCATCTTGTTATAGCAGAAGGTGCAAAAGCACTGGTACCGACCATTAAAGGGGCTGATAACTCAAGTGTATTGTCTGCCTGGGATGTTTTGGGAGACAAGACTCGGCTTGGAAGATCTGTTGCCATTATCGGAGGGGGTGCTGTCGGGCTTGAAACAGCAATGTTTGTGGCAGCTAAAGGCACCATTGATCCTGACACGCTTCATTTTCTGCTTACATATGAAGCTCAGAGTGTGGATCGTCTGAAAGAATTGATGTTCCAGGGCACCACCAAAGTGACCGTGTTTGAAATGCTTCCCAAGGCAGGTTCAGATGTAGGCAAATCAACGCGCTGGGTACTTTTTGACAATCTTAAAAGATATGGAGTCAAGGTCATTACCAATGCGAAAGTAATTTCCATCGATCAGGGAACAATTACTTTTGAAAAGGATGAAAATGAAGAGAAGATGGATTTTGATCAGGTGATACTTGCTTCAGGCTCAAAGTCCGTACAAACAATTTCAAGGGAGGTTGGGAGTCTGAAAATTCCTTTTAGTGTTGTTGGGGACTGTGTCCGCCCTGGAAAAATCAATGATGCCATCCATGGCGGTTTTCTGGCAGCCATGGAAATTTGAAAAAAAGGAGAAAAAGATAAATGCAATACAAGCTTACTATTGGAGAAGACACTCTTCCCGTTGAGATTGAGATGACCTCGGAAAATACGATATCTGCAATAATGGGAGAAAACGAATATGATATAGGTTTTTCACCTGTTTGTGACAATCAGATACACCTTGATGTGAACGGCATCGGTATGAATGTTTATGTGATGGAAATCAGAGACGGTAAAATTGTTATGCTGGATGGCAAATCATTTTTTGTCCAGGATGCCGATTTTCTTGAGCAGTCACAGGTTAAAAAAAGAAGTATTAATTCAATTCCCACCCAAGTTACTCCTCCCATGCCTGCTGTTGTAATAGCTGTTTTAGTCAAAGAGGGTGATTTGGTTGAACAAGGAAAGGCCGTTGTTGTGCTTTCTGCAATGAAAATGGAAACAACTCTTGTAGCACCTTTTAGAGGTGTTGTCACAAAAGTTAATGTACAGGAGGGGGATAAAGTTATGCCCAAAGATATATTGATTGATATTGAAGCCACAGAAGACGTATAAGGGATGAAGAGAAGAGAATAGGAGATATGGGAAAAAATGGGAAGGGAAATATATTTTGGAAAAGAGCATGACCTTGTTCGAAAATCGATAAGAGAATTTGTAAAAAAAGAGCTGACTCCCAATATTGACGAATGGGAAGAAAATGAGGAGTTCCCCAAAGAACTATATCAAAAGGTTGGGGGTTTAGGTTTTTTGGGAACATGTTACCCAAAAGAGTATGGTGGCACGCCCGGAGATATTTTTCTGAAAATTGTGGTTCTAGAAGAGCTGATGCGTTCAACATCAGGGGGGCTTGTAGCAGGACTGGGTTCACTTGATATCGCCATCCCACCGATAATCAAAAATGGAACCCATGAGCAGAAAGAACGTTTTGTAAGGCCGGTTATTGCAGGAGAAAAAATTGCAGCCCTTGGTATCACAGAACCGGGTGGCGGATCTGATGTTGCCAATATCAAGACAATAGCTAAAAGAGATGGTGACTATTATATAGTCAATGGAAGTAAAACTTTTATCACAAGCGGTGTCAGGGCTGACCAGTTGACATGTGCAGTACGAACCGGTGGTGATGGGGCTCACGGCATCAGTTTTCTTGTTATTGAGTCTGATACGCAAGGATACTCAACCTCAAAAAAATTAAAGAAAACCGGATGGTGGCCGTCAGATACTGCTGAGATATTTTTTGATGATTGCAAAGTGCCTGTTGGTAATCTTATTGGCAAAGAGAACCACGGTTTTTATTATATCATGGATAATTTTCAGAACGAAAGGCTCCAGGTCAGTGTAATGGCAAATATGACGGCCCTTATTGCCCTGGAACAGGCAATGAAATATGCAAAGGAGCGTAAAGCATTTGGAAAACCCCTTGCAGGATTCCAGGTGACACGGCACAAGATTGTTGACATGGCAACTCTTGTAGAAGTCAGCCGTGAATTCACATACAGAGTTGCAGCTAAAATTAATGCAGGTGAAAACCAGGTAAAGGAAATATCAATGGCTAAAAACTTTGCCTGCAGCGTGAGCGATAAAGTCACATATGATGCTGTTCAGATTTTCGGTGGCTACGGTTATATGCGCGAATCAATCGTGGAAAGATTATATAGAGACAACCGTATCCTTTCCATAGGTGGTGGAACAACAGAAATAATGAAAGAGATCATATCAAAACTTATGATGTGAAAAATATAAACCAATGGGGTCGCATACAATTTTAACTAAATCATATAAGAAAATAGGTAGAAAAGATATTTACCACTAACCCTTTGTATATAAAGGGTTTGGGAGAAAATATAGAAAAATTTTTTGACAAACGTTAAATTAAATTAAGGGGGAACAATGAAAAAACTTAGTATGGTATTATTTGTTTTGGTATTTTTTCTGACGGGATCTTCATTATTGTGGGCTGGAGGAGCTGAAAATAAAACCAATTGGAGTGCTGAATATGTCGGTATTCTGAACCGGAATGCAGCAACTGATGCTGCTGATATTGTCATGTACAATCCTGCCGGGGTTATGAAAATGGAAAACGGATTTTATGCAAACGCATCCGCACATTATGTTGCAAAAGGATGGAGTAATAAAATCAATGGACAAGATTTTGATGAGGATGAACCAGCTATTGTTCCCGGCCTGTTTACTGTATACAAAAAAGATCAATGGGCAGGTTTTTTTGCCGTTGCTAATGTTGTTGGCGGTGGTACAGTTGATTTTAAAAACGGAAATGCAACTACCAGTTCAGCTGGATTCAGTATCCTGACAGGGGCAAATGCCCTTCTTGCATTCGGAGGCGCACCTCCCGCATGGTACTACACCGGTATCTCCAGTCAGAACCTAGAAGCCGAGGCCGTGGGGCTTGCCTATACGCTGGGCGGGGCATACGAAATCAATGACATGTGGTCTGTCTCCTTAGGGATACGATATTTAAAAAGCGATCGGGAAATGAGCGGCGCCATGACTATCAGCCCTACCAATCTTGTTCCTGGTGTAAATGACCCGTTAACCGCCACTGTGAGCTTTGAGGAAGAGGCAGATGGCTTTGGGGGAATCATTGGGATAAACTTTTCCCCTTTAGATGCCTTAAATTTCGGCCTGCACTATGACACAAAAATTGATCTGGATTATGAGGCAGACGTAAAAACCGATACTGTGGGTATTCTGCCAGCACTTGGTGTTGTGAACGGTCAGGAAAGGAATAGAAATCTTCCGGCAGTATTGGCAGCAGGCGTGTCATATAAGATTAATCCAAAGGTAAGAGTTGAAAGCAATCTGACTTTATATCTCAACAAAGATGCCGGTTTCAAAGACATTGCCGGAACCTCAGGAGATGAGAGTGCGGTAGGTACGGGATATGATATCGGTATAGGTGTTGACTATGCCCTCACAAACACTTTAAATGCCACCTTTGGATACCTTTACACAGAAACGGGTGTGGATGTCGAGAACATGTCCCCGGAATCACCGGAATTGAATGCCAGTACCATTGGTGCAGGTCTGAAGTGGCTGATGAATGATAAATTAAAATTAACTTTCAGTTTAGGTTATGTTTTTTACGATGATGCTTCCTTTACAAGTGCTACCGGCACATCCATAACTTACGAAAAAGATGCTACAATCGTTGGTTTTGGAATTGAATATAAATTCTTTTAAAATCAAATAAAGAAATTTACTATGAGCCCTGGCATTTTTGAAAATACTTCTTGATCTGGTTTGAATATCTGATTCCAAAAAAGCTTTCTTTTTTTGGAATCAGAAATTCACAACAGGTTCAAGTTTGATCCCGGGATAAATCTGACCGGCATTGGGGGCCATGGAGTTATAGACCCAGTTAATGTCAATAATCCCAAGTTTTACGCCCCTAAATCTTTTATACCCAAGAAATTTTCCCCGGACCAGCACGGATTCAAGATTTGCCTTTAAACAAAATACGGCCATATCCATTCCAGGGGCCAGATTATTCTTATAATCCTTTAGGGCATTGGGATAAAATACAATTCTTCGGGAGTCTGAATTCATGCACTGGATAAAAGGTATCAGGCAGGGGAAACCATCTTCTTTGACAAAACAAATAAATTTCATGGTCACTAAACTTGAAAAAAGAGTGTGGGCATAGGGTGTTAGAATTTTGTCCGTAATACCTGTTTTTGCGCTAGATTTGGCATATTTTGTTAAAAGGGTGGCAATGAGCATGTTAAAAATCGGCAGGTTCATGGGCTGACTGGTTTCGACAAGATCAAAATAATGAACCAGGTTAATAGGGAAATAGGCATTATACCTTTGAATATCCATATTTTTATAGGTTTCCAGTTCAGGGCCGGAAGACTTTTTATGGGTCCATAAAGCCTTGCCCGTCCACATTTTTTTTTCAAGGGGGGATAACATGAAAAAAGAAATCTTAGGATTATTCTGGATAAACCATTTACTGTTTCCAATGATAAATTGTCCCAGGGTCAATACGTTTTCTCCAACAGGCATCAGGGAATTGATAAAGGTTATGTGGGGCAGCCCTTCATGGTTCACTGTGGCAAGAAGTCCCATTTTTTCAGCAGGGGCAAGCTTTTCAATGTCATATGGGGTAAAACCTGTTTTTGTTTTCATGCTCATTTTCTCCTGAATTTATGATTTTGTTGAACCGCTCCACACCACTATTTTCGGGTCAACACCTGAGTTTTTGGCTGTTCCATACAGATCGTCTATTTCATTTTGGGTAATAAGCTCATGGTCGTTAAAATCCCATGTGAGTCCCAGACGTAGATATTTATCCCGGCATAGATTGTTAAATGTGCATAACTCCCATTTTGTGACAGAATCATTTAAGTTTTCTGCAATGAAATTGCCTATGCCTTTTATGTTCTCTTTTGTAGCAGTGGCCATAGGGATAACAGGGGTCCTGACCCACAATTCATGATCGTCTTTTTTTTTGTGAATCAAATTTGATAAATGGATAAGGTTTGTCAGAATTTTATCATTTGAACTGGATGTAAATTGCATGTGGCAGACAGGGTCGATAGCTTTAATATCATAAAGGATAAGATCCGTATGGGGCAATAATTTGCTTAAAACATCTTTGGAGCAATGACCGCATGTATCCAGGGCCGTATGAATATTCTTTTGTTTTAAACCCTTTAAAACCTGCAGCACAAATTGGGATTGAAGTGTGGCTTCTCCTCCGGAAATGGTGACACCCCCTTTGGATGTTAAAAAATATGCGCGGTCTTTGGCAAGCTCTGCAACAAGCTCATCACAATCCCAGGTTTTCCCGAGACATTCCATGGCAAGGCCGGGGCATTCATCTGCACAATTACCACAACTTTGGCAATGCTTTCGGTCTATTATAATTTTTCCATCACGGGCAACCAATGCCTTGTTCTCGCATGTTTCAATGCAGATGCCGCATCCAATACAATTGACCCCATTCCAAACGATCTGGGGGGTTAATGATATGCTTTCAGGGTTATGACACCAGGTACATTTTAAAGAGCAGCCCTTTAAAAAGACGGTTGTGCGAAGCCCTGGCCCGTCTTCCGTGGACATTCTTTGGATATCAAGAACAATGCCCTGATTCATATGGAGGCGATTGTTTTTCATATGTTTTCTTTAAAAATTATGATGACTCACCCGCTCAATCACCTCGTCCTGGAGTTCTTTTCCTATGGTGGTAAAATAGGCATTGTATCCTGTGATGCGTACCAGCAGATGCTTAAAGTCCTCAGGGCTTTTCTGGGCCTGTTTTAAGACTTGTGGGTCCAGCATATTTATCTGGAGTGCCGTTCCCCCGTTTTGGGTATATCCTTGCAAAAAGGCCTTGAACTTTCCCTGGTGCTCCTGGTCTTTTACAATGGAAGGGTTGAAGGTAATGGTATGACTGGCACCATTTGGCAGAAAATTTATATAATCGGTCCAGTCGCCTTTCAGGGGGGATTTCTTTCCGCCAAGCACTTTTCCCACGGAATTTGAATTCGCAGTGGGCCCCTTGATATCCGCACCATTTGAAGGGCATATGGCATTGGATAGAAACTGACCTCTTTTCCTGCCGTCCGCACTTGCAGCCATTACATACCCATCACCCGCCCAATAGTTCCAGGAAAGCATTCCAGGCCTAAACTGTCTTTTTGTGGATATTGTTTTATGTTTCCATGTTTCATCGCACCAAAGTTCCATGACCCGCCGTCCAAACAGATCAGCCTCGTCATCATCCCTGCCGTATTTGGGCGCCTTGTTTTTTGCCTTTGCCTGAAAAACCTCAAACCCGTTCCAGTTATTTTTAAGGGCGTTTAACAGGTCTTCAAATAAGACGTCTTTTTTATCAAATATTAGATATTTGATGGCCAGAAGCGAATCCACACAGGTGGCAAATGTGACAACCTCAAGGGTCGTGAAGTTGATCTGGGCACCGCCCTGGTTAATATCAAGACATTTGTCGGCACACCCTGTTACAAGACATGAAAGATAAGGGGTGGCAAAATAATCATTTCTCAAGGATTCAGACAACTCATAAAGGTCCGCACATTTTTTGATAATAAATTTTGTCTGGCCGGCAAAGGCATTATAAAAATCTTCAAAATTTTTAAAACCTGACGGATCGCCAGTATCAGGTCCGTCCTGCCGTATTTTTTCTTTTTTCCCGGTTACAGGATCAATAAACGGATTAAGATCGCGTCCCCTGTTCAATGCAAGTTCAACAGCCTTTAAAAGATTTAAATTATTATCAACTGTTCCGGATCTGTCATTGCCCACCATGGTGTTTTCAAGGCAGCCAACGGGTGCATATTCATGTACTGTGTTTTTATTGATCAGATCGGAAAACCGGCTTTTTTCACCCTCAAGGAGCATGCCGGCCATGGAACGCTCGTCAAAATTCAGAAGAAACGGTGCACCATGGGCGCGGGAGATCATATCGACGCAGGTATCAAGTAATTTTTCAGGACTGTTTTGATGGAGTCTGACATTGGGCTTGGGCTCAAGAATCGGAGACATTTCATCAATAACTTCGAGAATCATATAGGTGAGTTCATTGGTTTGGTCACGGCCGTTTCCATCCATGCCAGAAAGGGTGATAAGCTGACCATACCCTGCTGTTATTCCCTGGTTTCCACATCTGATGGTTGCATCATAGGCCGTGTTTGTATGGATCCAGAAGCATTTTAATATCTCTTTTGCAAATTCCTTGTCCATACCCTGTTTTTTTGAATTTTCCCAGAACGGCAGAAGGTATTGATCTATTCTGCCAAGGGAAACGCCGGGCCCCGGATAATTCTCATCGCTCATGATCAGCATATGATTGAGCCACAGGGCCTGGACTGCCTCCCAAAAGGTTTTGGCAGGTTCCCATGGTATCCTGTTGAGCATCTCTTCCATTGATTCCAGTTCTTTTTGCCTTGCTGGATCAGGTTCTTTCAGTGCGAGACCATGGCACAATTGTGAATATTTCCTGGCAAGCCTTGAAGGCATCTTGCAAGAGGTCATCATGGCTTTTATCTGGGAACCTTTTTTCCCGATTTTTTCAATGTCATCCAAAGAATCAAATTTTGCAACTAACTCCTTGAAAATTCCTTTCCATCCTTTTTTTAGAACATTTTCATGGCCGGGAACAAGATGGCCGCTTGTTGCCCCGGCGTTTCCATAGCCATGGTCATGAAACCATTTTACTTTGGCCCTGACACCTTTTTTCCCAAGGATTCTTTTATTGTATGCTTTCTGTTCTTGTTCCGTAAGACACATGGAGGTCATGATATTGAACCTGCCACCGGCAATGAGATCACCCGGGAGAATTTCCTGGGGCAGATAATTTACCATGACCTCTTGTACAAACCATGCCCTTCGCTGGGCAGGGCCCAGGGACCAGAAGTCGTCTGATAATTTTACATTGCGGGCAGCCTGGTTGTATCCTTCCCTCATAACGTCAAACATCATATAGGCTTCAGGAACTATATAATAGGTAAACTCGTGGTATTGAAGGTCCCATGGTGTGCCCGTGGACCAACAGGTGTACTCATTGTTCCACTTTCTTTTATTTCCAAGGAAATAATAATTGCGAAGCCATTTGATTCTTTTTGAGAGTGTGGTGCTTTGGTCATTCATAAATATATCTCCCTATTTTTTTCTGGTTGATGGTATTATCAGAGTCTTACGAAATAAACTTTATGTCAATCTTAAATTTTGGTTTTTATAGTGGAAACAATTGGCGGTTGACAATTAACAGGCAATCTTCTATGTGAAGTTAAGGGTTTTTTGAATCTGATTATATTTGCGAATTTTCATCATCATTTGAACCGGCTTAAGATGCTAAAGTAATTTAAAGGGGGAACTATGGAAAACACGATAAACCAGGTATTCAGGAACCGAACCCGCAAGTATCAGGACCGGCTCGCGATTGAAAAAAAGCGAGACGGGAAGTGGCAAACCGCCAGTTGGAACCAGTATTATGAAAGAGCCCGGGCGACCGGCCTTGCTTTGGGTTCCTTAGGCGCTGAAAAGGGCGACCGGATTGCCCTGCTTTCTGAAAACAGGCTGGAATGGCTCTACACGGATATGGGCGCCCTGGGTATCGGCTGCTGTGTCGTTCCGGTATATGCCACCCTCACGGCTGACGAAGTCGCTTATATCATAGACAACTCAGATTCCAGGATTCTGGTTGTCGAAGACGGTGTTCAACTCGCCAAGGCCCTGCAGATCCTCGACAGGTGCCCCTCTCTTGCGAAGGTGGTGGTGATGAACGCCGGGGACATTGCCGCACCCCACCCGTCCGTTATCAGTTTTGACACCCTGCTTGCAACCGGTCGTTCAGTGGCCGTTGAGAAACCTGACCTTTTTGAAGAGCTGGCTGATTCGGTAAAGCCCGAGGAACTGGCCACCATCGTGTATACATCGGGAACCACCGGCGTTCCAAAGGGCGCCATGATCACCCATAAAAATATCATGGCCGTCCTTCTGGCCCTTGACGCAATTGAACCGAAATTCGCTACGGAAACGGACTTCGCCGTGCCCTTTCTGCCCCTGAGCCATGTATTTGAAAGAGCGGCCGGTCATTACTATGGAATGTATGTGGGCATAACATCGTCTTACGCTGAAAACATCAACACCCTGCTGGTGGATTTCAAGGAAAAACGCCCCACTATGATCCTGGCCGTGCCCCGCGTCTGTGAAAAGGTGTATCAAAAGATCATAATGCAGGTTGAACAGCAGCCTGCCTGGAGGCAGAAGATCTTTCACTGGGGCCACGCCATTGGAACCGAAATCAGCGCCCTCCGGGAAAAAAAACTGCCGATCCCGTTTTTGATGCGGCTCAAGTACAGGCTTGCCTATAAATTGATTTTTCAAAAACTGCGTGAGGCTCTGGGCGGGCGGGTCAGGTGGATGACCGCATCCGGGGCGCCCACGGCACGGGAAATAGTTCTCTTCTTTAACGCCGCAGGAATCATGGTCGTGGAAGGGTATGGCATGACCGAATGCTTTGCCCCGGCAACCATGAGCAACCTCGCAGACTACCGGATCGGCACGGTGGGTCGGCCCCTGCCCGGGGTGGACATCAAAATTGCAGAAGATGGTGAAATCCTGGTGGGCGGGGACAACGTCTTCAAAGGGTACTGGAAGATGGAAGCCGAAACCAGGGACTCCTTTGACGAGAACGGCTATTTCATCAGCGGTGATATCGGTAAATTTGATGACGCCGGTTTCCTGATGATTACGGATCGCAAGAAAAACCTCATCATCACCTCGGGCGGAAAAAACATTGCACCCCAGAAAATTGAAAGCGTCTTTATCAGTGATCCCCTGTTCGCGCACTTCATGGTCATCGGTGACAACCGCAAATACCTGAGCGCAATTATTACGATCAATATGGAACGCGCCGAAATCCTGGCCGCCAAAAATGGCATCGCATACGGAGAATCCCAGGAGTTGCTGGACAATCCTGACTTTCTGGCAATAGTGGATGAACATGTTCAGAAGAAAAACACAGGGTTGGCCCGGTTTGAAACCATCAAGAAATACCGCATCATAAAGCAAGAATTCACCCAGGATACCGGGGAACTGACTCCCTCGTTGAAACTGAAACGCAAGGTTGTCCAGAAGATGTACAGTGATGAGATTGAGTCACTGTATACGGATTGAAAACCCCGGGAATACGGGATGAGCCGTCGTTCACCGGGACGTCGGTTCATCCGCTTGTTTATCAAGTTTTGCTAAAAGCTTTTGGATACGATCTTTAAAGTATTTATTATCTGTTTTTACGTTTCCTAAAAGTTGTTTGGCTTCGGTTTTGTTTGCGGCACTACCCATATCGATCAATAATTCTGAAAGGAAAATAGGCCCTTCAACAACAGCTATCCCAAAATGTTCTGTTTTCTGGTATTCACGATAATATTTTAAGGATAATTTCTTGTCGTTAAGCGGCCATGGCAGTACTGCCCAAAAACGACCTAGTGAAAGAATAGCCCCTGCGTTTTCAAAATTTTTGTCTGCTTCGTAAACTTTTTCAAAGTTTTTTTGAGTCTTGCCTTTCAGCCCTTCACTAATTGCCCTTACAATGCTCACGCCGTCTGAATAAATACCGACGTTGACCCCGTACCAATAATAGCCATGTGGGAGACTCGGTTCGAGTTCAGAGGCTTTTTGCGCATAATCCATACCCATTTTGCCATATTTGGCGCAGATGTCTTCCCAATCTTTCATTCCTGCCCTTTTGGCCAATTCACCGTACCAGCGGTAAGCACGTGCACATCGCCAGTTTAGTTCAAAAGAATCCGGATCGGTTTTCAAGGCTTTCTCACAAATGTTAATTGATTTTTGGTAATTGGCAATTGTCGCTTCATCATTTAAGCTATCCAGTTCAATAATGATATCATTGGCTGATACTGCCATTGGTATTGTGATAAATAATGCAAGTAAAAAAAAGAAAAATAGTAAACGTTTCATAAGTTTT
>JAHJDU010000116.1 GCA_018812385.1 Pseudomonadota bacterium | reverse complement strand
TCTGTGGTGCAAAGTCTGGCAAAGGCTTCATTCATATAGGCAAACTGCGCTTCATAATTCATGTCTTCTGAATGATAAAAAGCAGTTTTTGCAATCTGCAGGGCAATGGGACTTTTTTGAGCCAGTTCTTCTGCCCATTGAAGGGCAAGGGTTTCAAGGTCTTCTTTTGGGACAATTTTATTTATCAGGCCAAGAGAGAGGGCTTCGGGCGCCTTTATCAATTTTCCATAGAGCAAAAGTTCCAATGCTTTTTTCCGGCCGACACATCGGGCAACAGGGATGACGGGTCCAATGCAATTGAGTCCTACGTTGATGGCGGTAAGGCCTAGTCTAGCGTTGTCAGCGGCAATGACAAGATCAGCTGCTGCAATTAATCCCATGCCGTTTGCTGCGGCAACCCCATGAAGCTGTGCAATGACAGGTTTTTTCAGTTTTGAAATGGTAACAAGGGGTTGTTCCATTTTTCCTATCCATTCGCGGTATTCAATGGCTGTTTTTCCTGCAAGTTCTGTCACGTCAATTCCGGCACAAAACGCCCTGCCAGCTCCCTTTAAAAGAATGACCCGGACGGATGGGTCTGAATCCAGATCAATGAGAGCCTGATTCAGTTCAAACGCCATCTGGCTGCTAAAGGTGTTCATACTTTCAGGGCGGTTTAAGGTAAGTGTTGCAACGTGATTTTCGCCTGTTTCAAGGATGATTTTTTCAAAATTCATTGTGATGTATCCCCTTTTTTGTAAGTTTTTTTACCATTTTTATTTTATTAAAACCTTCTGGCGTGCGGGTGTATTCAACCCTATCCATCACCTGGGTTATGATATAAATGCCAAGTCCTCCAGGTTTGATTTCATCAATATCCCTTGTTTCGATTGAATTTTTGTCAAAGCTGATACCATTGTCAATAATTGAGATGGTTAAAAGATTTGTTTCCAGTGTAACTATCATATCAATTTTCTGGTTATAGTCATTTTTATAGCCATGCTTGATAATATTGGAGCAGGCTTCATCAACCGCAAGAATAATACAACCTGAATCCTCTTTTGAAAGGCCGGTTTTTGACACAATATCTTTCATCACCTTCCTGATACCTTTCAGATTTTCCGGGTGTGAGGTAATACTTAAATGGATGGGTTTTAATTTCATTACGTATTCCATCTTTTCATTTATGGGAAAAAGTTAATTTGCAGTAAATACCAGCAGGGTTAAATCATCACTTCTGCCTTCCGTTAAGGTAAACTTGTCCACAGAATTTATAATCCCTTTGACAATCAAATCAGGATCATTGGGCTGCATTTCAATTACCTTTAGAAGTCTTTTAATACCAAACAATTTTCCACTAGTGTTCTTTGCCTCAATAACACCATCTGTATAGATGGTAACACTTGAATTATTTTGAAGTTCAAATGTTTCCTGTTCATATTCAACATCCGGTATAATGCCAAGCGGTGGGCCTTTTTTATTATCATGGCCCAAAATCTGCGTGCCCTTATCATCAGAATAAATGGGGGCTACATGACCTGCATTGGCAATTTGTATGTGGTTCTCAACCGTGTCTAAAAGTATGTATACAAGGGTTACAAACATGCCTCTTTTTGCCCGCTCGTATAAAATTTTGTTTATCTGGGTTAAAAATTCACCGGGTTCGGGATATAAAAGGGTATAATATTGCAAATCACTTGTCAGTCGGGCCATAAAAAGAGAAGCAGAGATTCCTTTGCCGGAAACATCTCCAAGAACAATTCCCAGTTTATTTCCAGGCAATCTGAAAAAGTTGTAAAAATCACCGCCGATTTCCAGGGCAGGCTGATTTAACGCGGCAAATCTGTATGTCTCAACCAGGGGAAGTTCTTTGGGTAGAAAACTTTCCTGGACCTCCCTGGCAAGTTTTAAATCCCTTTCAAGGGTTTCTCTTTGCAGAATGATTTTATGCATTTTAGCCGTATCAATGGCAACTGCGACACTGCTGCTTATGGTAACCAGCATCTCAAGTTCTTCAGGGGAAAAAACAAAGGGTTTTGTCAATTTGTTAATTATCTGTATGACACCGATGATTTTACCATGAACCTTAAGAGGGACACATAGCATGGCGCGGGTTCTGTAATTTGTCTTCTTATCATATTCCGGAGAAAATTCAGGGTGCAGGTAAACATCTTCAAGATT
This sequence comes from Pseudomonadota bacterium, assembly GCA_018812385.1. Classification (GTDB taxonomy): domain Bacteria; phylum Desulfobacterota; class Desulfobacteria; order Desulfobacterales; family Desulfobacteraceae; genus Desulfobacula. The sequence goes on along the minus strand of JAHJDU010000116.1, from coordinate 2,586 downwards.
GAGGGGTATCCCTTTTATGGCAACTGTTCCGGCAATTCCCTGCCCTTTTTTCAATCGATAAATTTCCTTGATTTCATCTCCAACATCACCAAGGGCAATCTGGAAGGTCAGGTCTCCTGTTTTTTCATCAATTAAAAGCAGGCTGACAGCATCTGCCGAAAAGGCTTTTTTAGTCGTCTTCATGACATTGGAAAGAAGTTTTCCAATGGAAAGTTCGGAATTGATCAAATTGGCGATTTCAATGCAGTTGGACAGCCGTTCGACTTTATTTAAGCAGGCCTTAAGATCTGATGAATGATCAGTTATCATAAATCGGGGTATATTTTTATCCATTGTCATAGTTTAATTTTTATATAAAGCCTTTCAGGTTTTGTCAATCTTTGTAATTATCGTTGACACTCCAAAACCGGTAAGTTATTTATGAATATACAAAAACAGACAGATCAACGTCATTAACTTAACAGAATATAGCGAGACTCACAGGATTTTTTACCATGAAGATCATGAAGAACACGAAGAAAAACTTCATTAGCTTCATGTCCTTCATGGTGATTAATAATAGCGTTTCTTAAGTTAATGACATTGACAGACAGGTGACAAACAAAAGATATGATCAAAGTAGAAAATCTCGTAAAAAGATATGGTGATATCACAGTTTCAAATCATTTGAATTGTCATTTTGAAAAAGGAAAAGTCACTGTTATCCTCGGCGGCAGCGGATCAGGAAAAACTTCCCTGTTAAGGCAGCTTACAGGACTGGAAAAGCCGGATTCAGGGGCTGTTTATTTTAATGGGTTGGACCTGACAACCATGAGGAAAAAAAAATTATATGATACCAGAAAAAAAATGGGTATGCTGTTCCAGGGGTCTGCCCTTTTTAACTATCTGAATATTTTTGAAAACATTGCCTTCCCTTTACGGGAGCATACAAAAATTGCTGATAATATTATCAAAACAATCGTGACAATGAAACTGGAGATGGTGGGATTAAGGGGGACGGAAAAATTGATGCCTTCCCAGTTATCTGGTGGGATGACCAAAAGAGTAGGGCTGGCCCGTGCCATTGTTATGGATCCTGAAATTATATTTTATGATGAGCCCACATCTGGTCTTGATCCCATTTCAACAGGGGTGATTGGCAAACTTATCAAGGATTTTAACCAGGCGTTGAATATTACATCTGTTGTGGTTTCCCATGATATTGAGTCCTGCTTCAGGATTGCAGATAATATTATTATTCTTTTTTCCGGAGACATTATAGCAGAAGGAACTGTGGAAGAAATAAAAAACAGTAAAGATTTAAGGGTGAAACAGTTTATCAATGGGGAGCCTGAAGGCCCCATTCCTTTTACCCGAACAGATAAGAATTATTTAGATGAAATATTGTTTGACTAAAGGAGCAGCGTCACTTTGGAGATTGCAGCTACACTTGGCCGCTTTACTTTAAATCGCCTTCAGATTCTTGGCAGGAGCGGCATATTTTTGTTTTCTGCCATTTTCCAGGCATTTGTTCCACCTTTCAGAATAAAGCGCCTTATCAAAGAAATCGAATTTGTCGGATCAAAATCATTTTTAATTGTTTTTGTCACGGCCCTTTTTACGGGCATGGTACTGGGTATTCAAGGATATTATTCGCTCAGCCAGTTTGGGGCGGAAGCAGCCCTGGGAGTCATGGTTGCCCTTTCCATTATCAGGGAGTTGGGGCCTGTGCTTTGTGCCTTGATGGTGACGGGCAGGGCCGGTTCTGCCATTACTGCTGAAATTGGTATTATGAAAATTACAGATCAATTTCCTGCCCTTGAGATGATGGCCATTGATCCGTTAAAATATGTGATCAGCCCCAAAGTTCTTGCCGGAATCATTTCTCTACCACTTTTAACAGCTTTTTTTGACCTTGTCGGCATTGCCGGCGGATATCTTGTCGGTGTAAAATTATTAGGGGTTAATGAAGGCGCATATCTGGGTAAGATGGTTACAGCAATAACATTCACAGATATTTATGGCGGAATTTTAAAGTCTCTTTGTTTTGGTCTTTTGATAACCTGGATTGCATCGTTTATGGGGTTTACAGCTGAACCAACCACAGAAGGCGTGAGTCGGGCAACTACAAATGCGGTTGTTCTGACCTCGCTTTCAATTCTTATTGTGGATTATATCTTGACATCTTTATTACTATAGGATTTAAATTATTTATCATGTATGGAAAAAAAACAGAAATTTCAGTCGGTATTTTCATGATGGTGGGTATTGCCTGCCTGGTATATCTATCCGTTAACCTGGGAAATGTTGATTTGTTTGGTTCTGATTCCTTTATGATTAATGCAAAATTTGGATCCATAGAAGGTCTTGAGGTCGCAGCCTCCGTGGAAATTGCCGGGGTGCCCGTGGGAAAAGTGAAAAGAATTACCCTTGAAGAAAACCAAGCCCTTGTACAGATGGAAATAAAAAAGGGAACGAAAATTACAGATGATACAATCGCTTCTATTCGTACAAAAGGCATTATAGGAGATAAATTTATCAAATTGTCGCCAGGCGGTTCTAATGATTTATTGAAAGACAACGACGTTCTGATGGATACAGAGTCTA
>JAHJDU010000115.1 GCA_018812385.1 Pseudomonadota bacterium | reverse complement strand
CATCAGGTCGTTCTTGTCCACCGGGTGGCCAACGCAAGGCCCAAACGATTTCTGGTAGCTGATGAGGTTGGACTTGGAAAAACCATTGAAACAGCTCTTATCCTCCGAGAGCTTGCTTCACGCGGGGAATTGATACGGGCTATAATGGTGGTGCCTGCCGGACTGGTTGAAAACTGGCGGACCGAATTAAACGATGTTTTCAATCTGGATTTTGAGGTGTTTGGCAGCGAAGGCGATGTAACAGACAGGAAATCAAACGCTTTTGCCAAGCACAACCGTCTGATTGTTTCTGTCGATACACTCAAGCGACCCACCAGAATCAAGAAGCTGCTTAATGCGCCACCATGGGATCTGGTGGTCTTTGATGAAGCGCATCATTTGAGCGTCTATCGCAACGGGAACAAGGTGAAAAAGACGGAGAACTTCAAGCTGGCCGAAGCCCTTCGAGATCATTGTCGCGATTTAATCCTGCTGTCAGCAACACCGCATCAGGGTGATAACTTTCGGTTCTGGATGCTGATTCGCCTTTTGACTCCTGAATTGTTTGAAAGTGCTGAGGACATGGTAATGAATCGCCATAGGCTCAATGCCGTGGTGATTCGTCGAACAAAAGCAGATGCCTGTGCTCAGGATGGCAGTCCTCTTTTTGCAAGACGTATGGTCCATACCGAAGCCTTTAACCTGTCGGTCCGTGAAAAAGATTTTTATAACGATCTGTTGGAATATCTGAGGGATGGTTATAATCTTGCTGCCCAGCAGGGAAATAAAGGTCGGGCTCTTGGTTTTGTGATGACCATTTTTCAGAAAATTGCAGCCAGCAGTTTTGCGGCAATAAAATCCACACTACAGCGTCGACTGCTTATGCTGACCATACAAGAATCAATAGAGCGTGATGAATTGCTGGATGTTGATGAAAGAAACCATCTGTTGGAAAAAGCACGACAGATTATTCATCAAATTTACAATGTGTCATTCGATACAATCGGAAAGGTGCAAGTCGAACAGATGCTTGTGGATTCTAAGCTTGGGCTTCTTAAAAAACGAAAAGATGCTTTGGATTTTGTTAAGAGAGCAGAAAGTTACTCAGATTCTGAATACACTGCTGCATCCGAGGAAGAATCCGCTGCATTGCTTGTATCCTTAGCTCTGCCTGAAGAACGGTCCCGTATTCAGGATCTTCTCAACCATTTCCCTGAAGGTACAGAAACAAAGTCTGAAATGCTGATTAATGCTCTGTCTCAAATATGGGCGCATAATCCAAATGAAAAAGTTGTTATTTTTGCCACCTACCTTGGAACTGTGGCAGCAATACAAAAACATCTTGATACGGTATTTCCTGACGTAGGGATTGATGTCCTTAAAGGGGGTGACCATGGCGCAAAGACTGCTGCACAGAAACGGTTCAAAAAACATAATGGGCCTAAGGTTCTGGTGTGCACGGCTGCGGGGCGTGAAGGTATCAATCTTCAGTTTGCAAGGGTGCTTTTTAACTATGACCTCCCGTGGAATCCCATGGATCTGGAACAGAGAATCGGACGTATACACCGCTATGGACAGCAATATACAGCTCAGGTTTACAACCTTGTGGCGGCGGACACCATCGAGGGTCAAATTTTTTTGCTTCTGGAAGAAAAGCTGGAAGATATAGCCCAGACTCTTGGAAAAATTGACGAACAGGGTCAAATAGCCGAAGACCTGCGAGGCCAAGTGCTCGGACAATTGAGCAGTTGCCTGAAATATGACAGCCTTTACAAAGAGGCTTTAAGCGATCCTTTGCTCAAGAGAACGCGGCAGGAACTGGAAGTTGCAATGACAAATGCCAACCTCGCCCGGGAGGTTGTATTCGAACTCTTTCAGGATTTGGACCGATTTAACCTTGGCGATTATCAGAAATATGATGATCAGGGTCAGGGAATGAAACGGTTGGTTGGATTTATCTCCAGAGCAGCACGTCTGCATGGTGGTGATTTTATTAAAAAAGAACAGCTTAAATGGTTACTACAGTTTCCTTCGGATAAACCAAAGCTTTTTACCACAGATCGTGATCTTGCCATAAAAGAGGATAACCTTAGCCTTGTGGGTCTTGAGCATCCCATTATTCGGGAATTAATGGTCGAATATAAAGCTCTTGACAATGAAGCCAGGGCAATTGCCGGTAAAATGAATGGCATTGCTTCATCAGGTCTTTTGTATATCTGGTTTGTGCAAACTCAGGGCAAGGATGCACAGCTTAGCAAACATATTATTTCAATAGCGATTACAGAAAATGGAGATCGTGCTCCCTGGCTTGAGAAACTATCTGAAAAACTTCTGAGCCTGAATGAATCCAGACCTGACTATATTAACGTATGGAAAGACTTAGCAATTAATAATAAGCAGAGAATCAGTGAGCTCCTGCATCGTGAGTTGCAGTATTCTGGAATGATTGAAGAAAATATGACCTATTCATCAAAGCTCCTGGCAATCTTCGGAATTCAAGCTTAAAAATTATTCATGCTATTATATTGATTTGGTTAGGGCATTCCGGCCAAGCCTCTGGGTTTGCATGAAATAATGGAAGGTTTTGCCCAGGAAAAAATTCAAAAAAACAGAATTGCAAATAGATTGGGCGTACCTCAACAGACGATATCACGCTATTTAGCCAAAATGCCAAGCTTGGCAAAATGGCTGAACAGCGATTTATCAAAAGGGTTGCACCTCCACAGGTTCCCCAAAAGCACAACTGGCCGGAAATTTTTAAATCCTTTTGCGATCTCCCTGGAGGCATCAACCTTTAAACTTGACTTTATGACTCATATACGACAATAACCTTTGCAAAGCATATGATGGAGACAGGGAAACAAAATGAGCGCAAAACGAATCGGACTTGTTATTAAAAATGATGCCCAGGCCGAAAAACAAGCCCGGGAGCTTGAAAAAAGGCTGGGGGACCAATGTGTTGTCATAGATGTCCAGCAGTCAAAGAACACCGATATTCCCGATGACCTTTTGTGCATGATTGTTCTGGGCGGTGACGGCACTTTTTTAAGTGTTGCCAGGTTCATTGGCAACAGGGATATTCCCTTGATGGGCGTCAAATTCGGTGAAGTTGGTTTTCTGGCAGAAACAACGGAAGATACGCTTTATGACGCCATAACTTCAGTGCTTGAGGGGAAATACCTCGTTCAAAAAAGAACCCGTCTTGATATCAAAGTTATGCGGGGCAATGAGCAGATTATTGATGTGGATGTCCTCAATGATGCCGTGATTAACAAATCAGCCCTTTCAAGACTGGCTTCCTGTGCAGTCTATCTTGATTCAATTTATCTGACAACCTATAGGGCAGACGGCCTGATTATAGGAACCCCGACGGGTTCAACTGCCTATTCCCTGGCAGCTGGCGGGCCAGTGGTGAGTCCAGAGGTTCCTTCCATTATCCTGACCCCGATCTGCCCCTTTACACTGACAAACAGGCCTTTGATCATTCCCGACTCAATAAAAATTGAAATCCGGCTGGAAGGCAGCCCTGAAGATATGATCCTCACCCTTGACGGCCAGGAAGGATTTGAAATGGATCCCGGAGATAAAATCTTTATCAGAAAAAGCCGGAACGATATAAAAATGATATCTTTTGAAGACCAGTCTTATTTTAAAATTTTAAAAACCCGTCTTAAATGGAGCGGGGGTAGAAGTTAACTGGATTTCAATAGTTCCAAATCGTTTTTTATGGTTTGTTCGGGCTTTCTGCTGATGGCGGTACGTTCATAGAGCATGGATTGAATGCGTTCCTTCAATTGCCTCGACGACCATTTTTCAAGCTTGCTTATTTCTATGTAAAACTCTCTTTTTAACGGGTCTTCCATGTAGACCAGACTTCGGAGATGTGTCCAGCTCAATTCTCTACGCAGTGCGTATACAATTTCCTCATCGGCAAATACATTGGCAAACTGCATACATTGCCTGAGGTGTTTTTCTCCCCAGACTTTGCCATTTTTTAAGAAAGAACGGATTACTAACAGGATAAAACTCATACACAAGACAGGAGTTGATAATGGTGAATGGTTAGTTGGGGGCTATTTTTTGTTATTTTTATTCTCTTTTGATTTTATTATAATGGATGAAAGTAACTTTTTCAGTTCGATTATATCTGGAAGGATTGATTTGTATTGAGTTTCGGTTAAGTATGTTGCCTGAAATAAAAGCTCAATCCAATAATCGGTTTCACTGGCTTCTTTCTGGGCAATTGCCATTTTGTGAATAAAATCGGCTTTGCTTTCAGCTTGTTCGGCTTCACGAATCAATGCACCGATAGCTGTGCCACTTCTGAGTAATTGCTTACTCAAAATATATTCTTTCTTTTCAGCCTGCAAATATTGAAACAATTTTACAACCCTCAAAGCAAAAGCAAAACTTTTATTTTTTACAATATTCTCTCCCATTCACCATTCACCATTCACCATTAATAATGTGTATCAGCATACTCCACCCATCCGCCGGTTTCAATAAGGGCTTTGTCAAATTCTGAAATTTGGAATTCAATTTTTTTTGTTTGATCTTTTGATTGAATCATGATCTCAAGAGCTTCAATATTCACTGAAATTTGAGTATCGCTGTTTCCAAACTCCTTAAAAAGGGTATTGATCTGTTCTTTGGAAAGTTCAATGGCAAGCATACCGCCGTTGAACATATTCTGCCTGAATATTCTTGCAAAACTCTGGGCAATCACAACATGGATACCGTTTACTTCAAGGGCCCAGGGAGCATGCTCTCTTGAAGATCCGCAGCCGAAATTTTCCCGGGAGACAATAACCGCTTTTTCTTTAATATCCATTTCAGGATTAAAGTCATCTAATTTTATATCTTCAAATAAATGCGGTTTCAAAGCTGTTTTCTCAATTTCAGTGAGGTATTTGGCTGGAATGATTTCATCTGTATTAATATCTGAACGATCTATAAATAAAGCTTTTCCATTAAATTTTTTCATTATGATTTTCCCTGTTCACAAAAAAGACTGGAATTTGAAATTTCACCTTTAATGGCACTGGCAGCAGCTGTTGCCGGGCTCATCAGATGAACCATACCACCCTTGCCCATGCGGCCGATAAAATTTCGATTGGTTGTGGAAGCTGCCACCTCACCTTCTGCCAATACACCATTGCTCATGCCAAGACAGGCACCACAGGTGGGATTTGTCACGCAAAAGCCTGAATCCATAAAGGTTTTGATTATCCCTTGTTCCAGGGCCTGGGAAAATATTTTTGGTGTGGCAGGCGATACAATTCCCCGGACATGGGGGCTTATGGTGTGGCCGGCAAGGACCTTTGCCGCAATTCTTAAATCTTCAAGCCGTCCATTGGTACACGAACCAATATAGACCTGATTTATCTTTGTTCCCAACATCTGGGATACGGGGATTACATTGTCCGGCTTATATCCAAATGTGGTTAAGGGTTCAAGGTCACTGACATCTATTGTTTTTAATTTTGCATATACTGCATCTTCATCTGATTTAAACTTTGAAAATGCTTCCAATGCATCCTGCCTGGTTTTATATTGATTTTTTATAAACTCCCAAAGGTATTCAACCGTTGTCATATCTGGAAGGCATATCCCGCTTGTGGCACCTGCTTCAACAGCCATATTGGAAAGGGTCATCCGCTGATCCATGTTCATTTCATCCACAATATTTCCTCTGAATTCAATGACCATATTCGTAGCCCCGTTTACACTTATGTCTTTGATCACCTTAAGGATAATATCTTTGGCATATACCCCGTCGGCAAGTTCTCCAACGATCTCAATCTTATAGGTTTGAGGGGTTTTAAAGGTGCAGACCCCTTTTAAGATGCCCACTTCCAGATCCGTTGTTCCCACCCCGGCGGCAAAAGCGCCAAAAGCCCCGTGGGTACAGGTATGTGAATCTCCCATAATAATGACAAACCCAGGCCTTACAAACCCTTTTTCCGGAAACAGGGCATGGCACACCCCGTTATGCCCAATATCAAAAAAGTCTTTAATCTTGTGCCGTTGGGCCCATTCACGCAGAATTTTTCCCTGCATGGCTGTTTTAGAGTCTTTGGCAGGACTTACATGATCAATAACGGCTTTGATCTTATCCGGATCAAATACCCGGTCCTTTCCCCTTGCCATTAGATCCTGGATAGCCATGGGAGTTGTTATTTCATGACAAAAAACCCTGTCCAATTTTAACACACTGACATCCCCAAAGGGCTCATCCACCAAATGGGCTTTAAAAATTTTTTCTGCAATGGTTTTTCCCATTATTCTCTCCAGATCCTATATGATTTTATCTCCAAAATAATCTTCTCCTTCTGCAGGTGTAACCACCCAGTATGCTGAAAATATCTGGTCAGACAAATTTTGAATCACATGGGGGATTTGTGAAAAAAATGACACGGAATCGCCTTTGTGAAGTTCATAGGTCTCCTGACCATAAAGTAATTGTGCAGATCCTTTAACAACGATTCCCAGCTCGCGGCCAAGATGCCCGTCTTTTGTATCCCCTCTCTTCTGGCCAGGTGCCAGCTCCAGGAAAAAAGCATTAAAAGAATGATTGCCTTTGGCCTGGCTGTCGCCGCAAAGAGTTTCATATTTAAAGCCTTTGCGTTGATAAATCTTTCGATCATCTTTCCTGACAATCTCAACCCGGGAGTTAATTTCAAAATCTTTAAAAAATTTACTTGGCGGCACCCCATATACTTCTAAAATATGTAACAAAGTGTCCAGGGAAGGCGATATCCGATTCCTTTCTATCTGGGACAACAAACTGGAACTGATACCTGCCTTTGCTGCAACTTCTTTAATTGTAAAATGCCTTGAATTTCGAATGGGCTTGAGAAGTGCACCAAGTTTTGTTTTCATGGACTCACCATTTTTAAGTATAATTAATTAAAATTTAATCATACTTAAAAAAATTATATTGTCAATATAATTTTAAGCCAGAATTTGACCTTGCCCGGAAAAATCGTAATAACCAAAAAAAGTGAGCAAGCTTCAAGAAAAGGCAGGCAAATAATTTTAACAAATTTTTAAGCTCACCTTTGCCGTATCATGGTGAATTTCAATTTTCCCCGGGATTGGTATTCAGAGAGCAGTCTTTCCACTTTGGCATAATCTTTTT
>JAHJDU010000114.1 GCA_018812385.1 Pseudomonadota bacterium | reverse complement strand
CCATTATTCATTCAAGTTGCAGAAACCATTAAGTCCAGAATTATTAACCATGAATACAGTCCTGGCGATTCCATTCCATCTGCCAAAGACCTGGAAATAGAATTCAATGTCAGCAACATTACCATACGCCGGTCCATAGAAAAACTGACAAGGGGGGGATACTTAATCCCAAAAAGAGGAATGCGAGCCCTGGTTGCCGAGCAAACAAACGAGATTGTTGAAATGGAAATTACCGGCAATTTTCGTACTTGGATTAACACAGCGCTCGGGCGAGGATTAAAAGTCACAGCCGAGATTATAGACAGACAAGTCCTTCCCTGTCCAGAACCGATTCGCAAGATCCTTTCTCTTGATCCCGGGGAAAAGGTGGAACGAATCAAGAGAGTTCGAAAGCTGAGGGGAATTCCAATTTCATATTTTGTTAATTATGGTCCAAGTCGTTTATTAACACAACTTTCCAGCCAAGAGATAGAGACACACACATTTCTTGATATATTTCAGAAAGTCTGCAAAATCAAGCTGAAGTCCATGGAACAAAAAGTTCAGGCATCAAGCGCTGATATGGATCTGGCCGATATTTTATATGTCGATTTCGGTTTTCCCCTCTTTTTTGTGCAGAATGTATACTACTCAGACAAAGGACTTCCCATGGCAATCACTAATATGCACTACCGCTCAGACAAATATGTTTATACAGCCAAAATGAATTTTTAAAAACAATGGCTTACTGCCATAATATACTAAGGAGCTTTGAATGCGAAAAACAACCCTTTTTAAAAAATTAATTTTAGACCCTGAGATTCTTATGATGCCAGTACCCCATGATGTTCTTAGTGCAAAAATACTGGAACAGATCGGATTTAAATCTTTATGTGTCGGCGGATATGCTGCCAGCGCAACCTTGCTTGGACAGCCTGACATATCATTGCTGTCCGTGACGGAAATGATTGATCACTTCTTCAGGATGGTTGAGGCTGTTGATATCCCCGTGTTTGTGGATGGTGACACGGGTCATGGTGGCGTCCACAATATCAGACGTATGATAAAGCAGATTGAGAAGGCTGGTGCTGCCGGTATCTTTATTGAAGATCAGGTATTTCCAAAGCGATGCGGGCACATGGCAGACAAAGCGGTTATTTCAACAAAGGAGATGGTTGCTAAGCTCAAAGCAGCTTTAGATGCAAGGATTGACCCTGACTTCTGTATTATGGCTCGAACAGATGCGATAGCTGTCCATGGTATTGAGGATGCTATTGAACGCGCCTGTCAATATCGAGAAACTGGTGCTGATTTGATCTTTGTTGAAGCACCACAGACCATAGAAGACATGAAGCGGATAAATCGCGAGATTAATGCACCGACCCTGGCCAATATTATAGAGGGCGGACGGACTCCTGAGATTAGTGTAAAAGAATTGGAAACCATGGGGTTTAACGCAGTGACTTATCCAACCACGGCAACATATACTGTGGCAAAGGCAATCTTTGAAGTCATGGGTGAGCTTTACTCAAGTGGTTCGACAGACAAGGTGAGGCATCGCATGTTCTCGTTTGATGAATTCAACGAATTGGTGGGGCTTTCATCACTCAGAGAACTGGAGAAGAAGTATATATAGAAAAAGAAACCATTTTAAAGGAGGCTTGCGAAATGACACCACGGGAAAGAGTAGCTATGGCCCAAAGGGGAGAGAAACCAGATAAACTTCCCATTATGGTCGCTAACTCAAACACATTCATCTGTCAATATTACGGGATGACAGTCCGTGAGTTCCTAACTGACTCTGATTTATGCACACAAGGCAATATTCGGTTTACCGAAGAATTTGAAATCGATTATAATTTGTGTGTAAATGGATACATTTTATACGGCTGCGACCCGGAATTGGGATGCGAGTGGAAATATGCGGGCAACGATTTTCCAGGTTTCACCAAAGGACCTTTACAGCAAAAAAAGGGCCTTGAAAAAATCAAGGTTCCAAGTAAACCCACCCGCTACTTTGCCCATTATCTAGAAGTCATTCGCCGGATTAATGCCGCTCTGGGTGATCGATACCATATTTCTGCCAGTATTTTGGGTCCTTTTGCGACAGCTTGCTTTTTCAGGGGCATTGAGGAGGCATTGCTCGACACAATTGAGGACCGTGAATTTTTTAACCTTTATATGGAAAAATGCGTCGATTTCTCGATTTATTTTGGTCAGCAGGTACTGGCCACTGGTCTTAAAAACCCGATACTAAATGAAATATTTCTGACACCTGAAATGATTCGACCCGATACCTTTCATGAATTAATAGCCCCATTTGACCGCCGTGTGCAGGAGGCTTTGGGGGCAAAAAACGCCCCAAATAGTCTGGCTGCATTCATGGGCAAGCCAAACGACACAAAGAGCCAGAAAGCGGGGAGAAAATTATACAAAGCCTTTTTTAACGGAGTCGATTCTGTTGAGCAGCTAAAAGAAGTCATGGCCTACCGCTTGCCTGGCATGCCGTTCCCAGCCTCGATTTCAGGAATTTTCCTTGATTCCGGGCCTGACAAAGAGATTCTCGATTATTTGCGTTTGATTCTTGACTTTCTTGTCAAGGATCAGGGTTTATATCCTGCAATCTTGCTGGCATCAGTGCAGGCCGAGTCTCCGGAAAAAGCAAAGTCCATTGCAAGAAAAATAAAAAAGATACAGGCGCTAAGAGATGAATATAAGCTTTAAAACGATAAGAGTTTTAAAATTGGATTTAACCTCAGCCAAAAACAATAATTGGCTGAAAAATCATTTACAAATTAACCTTGGAGGGAATTATGTTATTTAAAACCATTTCAAAAAAGAAAAAAAACGCTTTTTGGTTGAAAAAAGTGAGCTGTCTATCGTTGCTGCTGGCTTTAACTATGGCTTTTGCGCTATTTGCGGGTATGCCAAGCAAGGTTCTGGCCGCAAACGTGACGACCTTAAAAATCCAAACCGCGTGGGGCGGTAATCTTCCAATTCTCGGTGATACGCTTGTGGTGCTTGCGGAAACAGTGGAAAAAATTTCTGGCGGGCAATTAAAGCTTAAGATTTATGACCCCAATAAACTGGCACCGACTTTGGAAATATTTGATGCTGTCTCTTCCGGCGTAATAGACGGTGGATGGGCATTTCCCGGTTATTGGGTGGGAAAAAACTCAGCTATCAATCTTTTTGCTGCCACCCCTTTCGGACCGACGGCTGACGCAGCTTTAGCCTGGTATTATAAGGCGGGCGGTATGGAGCTCTGGCGTGAAATATATGGTAAGTTCGATGTGGTTCCATTATTGGGCGGGTTAAATTCGCCAGAGGCAGGAGGTTGGTTTAATAAAGAAATTAAGTCTTCTGCTGATTTCAAGGGTCTCAAAGTTCGTTGGGCTGGTTTAGGGGCCAATCTAGTAGAGGCGTTAGGGGCCTCCACAGCCTTGATTCCTGCCGGAGAAGTTGTGACATCGCTGCAAAAGGGCATCATTGACGGGGCTGAATTGGGAAATCCTTTCCTAGACAAACTTTTTGGGATGCACAAAGGTGGTAAATATTATTATTTCCCTGGCTGGCATCAAACCTTTGGCGCCATGGAACTATTGATAAACAAGACAAAATGGGAACAATTGACAGACCAGGAACGGACATGGTTAGAGACTGCAGCAAGCGTTTCCACTATTCACTCACTAGCGATTGGCGCGTCACTCCAGGCAGATGCCATGGAATTTTTCAAACAAAACAATGTACAGTTCAGAAGATATCCTGATGAAGTTTTACAAACCCTCAGGGATATAATGCCTGAGGTGATGGCTAAAGAGAGCGAGAAAAACCCGGATTTCAAGAAAGTCTGGGAGTCAATTCGAAGCTTTCTGGATAAGTATGATGTTTATGGTGATTTAAACAACCTCAGCAAATAACAATCAAAGGAGCTGACGATGACATCTAGTATATGTAAATATTGTAAAAAATTCGCCGATCTGATTGATCAGACTAGTGTCATCGTTGGCAAAATCTCATCATATTTAGTGCTGTTAAGCATTATTCTCATCACCATTTCTGTCATCCTGCGGTATTTTTTCAGTCAGGCTTATGTTGCTTTGGATGAGATACAATACTATTGCTACTCCATCATGTTTTTGTTTGGTTTTTCTTATGTGTACAAAGAAGATGGTCACATAAAAGTGGACATCTTCCATCAGAAATTATCAAAAAAGAAAAAAAACATTGTCAATCTTATAGGTACTTTATTTCTGTCTATTCCCTGGGCCGCAGCAATCTGTTATTACGCCTTTAAATACTTTCAGCGATCATATGCAGTTTCTGAGAGATCCAGCCAGTCGTCGGGATTACCAGCTTTATATATATTAAAATTTATTTTGTTTCTGGCATTTGTTTTGTTGCTGATGCAGGCCATTGCAAAGCTGATCCGAATTTTCCTTGAATTTAATACCAAGGCAGAAGAATAAGGAGAAAACCAGTGGAACTGAACACACTTCTTGTTATTATTTTTTTTTCATCCTTTATGATTTTTCTGTTTTCAGGTTTTCCTGTTGGGTTTGTCTTAGGCGGGCTTGGATTTCTCTTTGCTTTTCTTGGAGATATTCTCAATATTTTTGGAATTGAGGTAGACATCAGCCTGAAATTCTTCACTTTAGCTGTTGGCAGATTCTTTTCATCGATGACAAATACAAATCTGGTCCCAGTACCATTGTTCATTTTCATGGGCATCATGCTGGACCGCAGCGGTATTGCCAGCAAATTGCTTCAGTCTCTTCAACTTCTGTTCAGGAGAATCCCTGGCGGTCTGGCGCTGGCAGTTACTTTTATAGGAGTTATCCTAGCAGCTACCACAGGAATTATCGGCGCGTCAGTCGTATTACTTGGAACACTTGCCCTTCCTGAAATGCTTAAGGCAAATTATAAAAAAGAACTGGCATTAGGCACTGTTGTCTCATCCGGAACACTGGGCATCTTGATTCCGCCCAGCATAATGCTGCTCGTAATGGCTGACCAGATGTTGTTGAGCGTGCCAGATCTTTTTATGGCGGCAATGATTCCAGGCCTCTTGCTGGCAGCCTTGTATATGATTTATATCATTGTGATTGCAATTGTTAAACCAGGATATGCACCTGTTGCAAGCCATTTGCAGGCAGCCGGACAGACCAACTCAACCGCTAGTATATTCTTTTCCGTCATCATAAATCTATTACCACCGTCACTCCTGATTTTTGCTGTTCTCGGAAGTATTTTTTTCGGTATTACAACACCTTCTGAAGCAGCTGGAGTCGGGGCCTTGGGCGCCTTGATTCTAGCGGCTTTTCATGGAAAATTAAATCTTCATTCATTAAAAGAAACCTGTCATGCAACCAGCAAAATGACCGGCTTTGTTTTTTTTCTGATTTTCGGTGCCCCGTGTTTTGCACTCGCCCTCAGAGGTTTGGGTGGCGATGAAGTTATAGAAAGCTTGCTTAGAAACTTTGCAGGGGGGCAAATGTCGTTTATCCTGTTTTCCCTGTCCGTGGTTTTTGTTTTGGGATTCTTTCTGGATTGGATTGAAATCACTATTATCCTTATCCCGTTGATTTTACCGATGGTTATTGAAATGCAGATAGATGTATATTGGTTTGCCATTCTTGTTGCGGTTTGTCTGCAGACATCTTTTCTAACTCCACCCATGGGGCCGGCCTTGTTTTACGTACAGGGTATCGCTCCTAAAGGCGTGAGGATAGAGCATATTTACCGCGGCGTTATCCCCTATGTTATTTTGCAGTTATTGGCAATAGTTATCCTTCTTAAATACCCGGAACTTGTTACCTGGTTACCCACAGTTATGGGCAGATGACAAGGTATGCAGCCTGGTACAAAAAGGGTCAACCAGGGAACCCCGGCCAGTGAAATATTAAACACCGGCCTGATTACCGGAATGGATATTGTGAGCTTAACACACTTGGGAAAGATGATTATTGCATTCCATTTGAGGGGGAAAACATGATGCATACAAACTTTGGAAGACCAAATGAAAAAAAATGGAATCTATCGGGACATTAGCCGGCGGTATAGCCCATGATTTTAACAACATTCTTTTTCCTATGAAATCAAACAGGATATCAATCCTGACTGTGGTGTAATTAAAGCTGATCCAACGCAAATTCATCAGGTTGTAATGAACCTTGCAACCAATGCCTATTATGTCTGGAGATAAACTATCAGTTGAACTGACCAAAATACGCATTGATATTCCAGTATTGCTTTGCACAGGTTTCAGTGAAACCATGTCTGAAGAAAAAGCGGCTATCCCGTCTTTGCTTTTCAAGGCTTTCAAAAATTGCAGACTGGCCGCAACCTTATGCCCTCTATTGCTTCAGGGGCACGCCGATTCTGGTCCAGATGTTTCTCATCTACTATGGCATGGGTCAGTTTGAGCCAATAAAGACCTCTTTTGTATAGTTTTTTTAAAGCGGCATATTTTTGTGCTCTTTTTGCCTTTACCCTGAATACCTGTGCCTATACCAATGAAGACAAAACCCTTGAACCTGTGGATCTCATCGTATTTCAAGGGTCAAGGAAGGCTTTATTTGTTAAAACAGGTTTAACATTGTCCTGATCTCCGGGAAAAATGCCATCAACCCGCCTTCCTTAATAAGGTCTTCATGATGGTTGTACATGACGGTATCCCAGGTATTTAAAAAAAATTTCATGGGTTCCTGTGCTTTTTCTTTATCAAAAAAAAATACCCCCTGTTGGATGATATCCTGTTTGCTCATTCCGGCTTCAAGCTTTTGAATGATTTTTTCTTCCCTCTGCCAGATATGACGAATGCATTGGGCCCAGGCCTGTGGGATTTGTTTTTCAAACACCCCGCCATGACTGGTAAGGATTAAGTTAACGGCCAGGCCGTCAAGCCTTAAAATCGATTCAACAATTTGTTTAACATTACAATCGGTCCAGCCATACCATGGACCAAATCGATCCAGACCCATATCACCGGAAAAAAGAATTTTTTCATCAGGGAAATAAAATGATGTGTGAGAAGGTGAGTGGCCCGGGGTCTCCATAAGAACGATTTCAGGTGCCATGTCTTTAAAGGTGGTCTGTTCGTTGTAGCATTCATATGTTTTAAGCGGCAAGTACCCCATATCCACTGTAAAATCCTTCCACTTTTCCGCTATACTGAGTGGGCCGGCTGTGTGTTCAATGAAAAAATCAAGAGATGTCAGGTATGGCGCTTCAGCCTTTGGAATAAAGATAACAGCATCTGAACAGGTATTTACATGCCGGGTCCAGAGGGAATGATCCAGATGGTAATGGGTGATAATGGCTGCATCGGGTTTTTCTTGTTCTATCAAACCAGGGGTTTCTCTGGCACCCATGTTCATATCAATCATTACTTTCTTTTGCCTTTTTTACCTGGTTAGGATTCTTAAATTGCCTACAATCAAAATAATTCAAAGTCAAGATCTTTTCAGATATTATCTGGATATTTGCCATAAGGTTTGGTCCAGGGAAAGAAATACTATGGGCAACGGGTTTGCTGTTTCTGCCGGAAGCCAGCTGGCCAATTTTATTGGATTAGCAAAGGAAGTTGAAGACGCTGATGGGGGTTTCGGTTTTGCTGACCTTGCTGCAGATAAGGCAGGTGTTAAAATGGGGAGGCTGGCCATTGCAGGTCAAAACCAGGCGCTTTTGTTTCAGGACAGAATGACGTCAATAAAAATGGAAATTGATTTT
>JAHJDU010000113.1 GCA_018812385.1 Pseudomonadota bacterium | reverse complement strand
ATAAAATCAATGCCGTTTTGAGCATGGATTTCAACGGTCTTAAACCAGTCTTCAATGGTAATCTCGTGTGTGGGTTTGCCTGTCCGGGTCAGGGTATCATAGATAGGTACGGTACCGATCATCACGGGAATTTCTTTAACCAGTCTCTTTCTGAATCCTTCTGTGTCACCGGACACACTCAGATCCATGATTGCATCCGCCTTGTAATCAAGGGCCATCTTTGCCTTGTTCATCTCAGCATCAAAGGAACAGACATCTTTTGATACCCCAAGGTTTACATTAATCTTGGTCTTAAGTCCTTTTCCAACCCCTGCTGCCTTAAGGCAAAGATGGTTCCGGTTAGCCGGTATGGCGATATGCCCCTTGGCAAGTTTTTCCATGAGATCGGCTTGTGATATTGCTTCATTTTCAAGTACCTGCTCCATCTGGGGTGTTAGAATCCCTTTTCTTGCTGCATCCATCTGGGTTGTGTAAGTTCTGTTCATTTGTACTCTCCTAATATCTGTTTGATTCCTTTTATTCTTTTTTCAATATGTTGGGCACCAATGATTTCAGTGACCAGGCATACGGTTTTAGCACCCCTTGAAAGGACGTCTCTCAAATTATGCCGTTTGATTCCACCAATGGCCACAAAGGGGATATCATGGGTTTTCACAACATGTTCAAGATATTCAAACCCCACGGCATCGCAGACATCCTCCTTGGTCTGGGTGGTAAATATGGGCCCCACGCCAATGTGATCAGCCCCATCCGCTATGGCTTTTTTGGCCTGTTCAGGTGAATGGGTGGAACATCCGATCATCATGTCAGGGGCGATTTTCCGAAGGGCTTTTACGGGAAGATCATCCTGTCCCTGGTGAATGCCGTCAGCTCCCACCATCAGGGCGATGTCGGCATAATCGTTGATAATAAAGGTAACACCTGCCTCCTGGGTTATTTTCCGAATTTCAAGGCATTCGTCGTAAATCTCTTTAAGAGTTTTATCCTTTAGCTTTTCCCGGTACTGGAGGACATTAATACCGGCATTCACCATCTGTTTTGCCACGTCCACATTTGTCCGCCCAAGACAGAACCTTTCTCCTAAAATACCGTAGATGCCATGGGGAAGCTTTTGGGATGAAGTTGTCACCCCCAAATCATTAAAGGAATTACGTGGTGATAAAAATTCTTTTTCCCTCCCTTTAAAAAGATCCTTTACCTGCCTTAAAACAATACCTGCCATGATCGATGCCACCATGGCGATTTTTGGCGGAAAAAGAGCATAATCATCCTGGTCAGACACAAAATCCCCCACAATATGGCAGTTGCCTATTTTTCTGGTTGTAATGGAGTCCATATTTTCCCCGGCAATGCCCGAGGCAGACACTACAACCCTGTCAGTTTCCGCAAGTTCTTCAATGATCATTTTCTTTAAGGCTTTATTGTCAAACCCTTCCACAACAATATCGCAGTCGGAAAAAATGGCCTTTGCATCCTTTGGCTCAATTTTCTTTTCAATCTTTTCAATGCCCATCCCAGGAAATATTTCCTTAAGATTTTTTTCCAGACTGTCAGTCTTTTTTTTCCCAACCTGAGAGAAAAAATAAAACTGGCGGTTCAAATTTGTGGTTTCAATACAATCAAAATCAACAATTTTGATTTCTTTCACACGGGCCTGGGCAAGGTGTCTTGCCACATTTGATCCAATACCGCCGATCCCGGCTATCCCTATTTTCATCAGAAGATCTCCCAGTCCTTGAAAACCGGCTGATACCCGTTTTGCCGGATCATTTGTGTTATTTCCTCCACGCTTCTTACATCTGTCACTTCAAATTGAACAGTTGCATCATCGGCTTTTAAAGCATATCCGCCCACATCGGTTTTAGAGCCGGCTGAATACCGGGTAGCTCCCAAGTGAATGAGTTTATCCCTGAAAGCTGCAGACTCCCTTGTGGAGATGGTGATCCCGAGCCTTGGCATAAAAAGCCGCCAGGCCAGCATGAACTGGACAAAACTCATGTCTGACAATACATTTTTCGGTTCAATCCCGCCTGCTGCCTTTGTCATCCTGGGAAGAGACAGGGACACCTCCACATCCGGGAACTCCTGCTCAAGATATTTGGCATGAAGGCCGGCCATAAAGGCTTCTGACCTTGGCTCTCCTAGACCGAACAATGTTCCGATATTGACTGCCCTGAACCCGGCTTTTGCACCCCTTTCAGGTGTTAAAAGCCGATATTGGTAGTCTGCTTTTCTCCCTTTTGGATGGACCTCTTTATAAATCTTTTGATCATATACTTCCTGGTATACGGTCAAAGAGTCGACACCGGCATTTTTCAGGATTTGATACGCATCTTCATCCATGGGAAATATCTCAAGTGCAATGGAAGAAAAATACTTTTTCAAGATCTTGACAGCATCTTCAAGATAAGACATGGGCGTTTTGGCAGGTGCTTCTCCAGTTAGCACAAGGATGTGCCGGATACCCATATCAGCGATCACCCTTGCTTCCTGCTCGATTTCCTCTAAGGACAGTTTTGTCCTTTTAAAATCGGTTGCACTGTTAAAGCCGCAATAGGTGCAGTGATTGGAGCAATAGTCGGAAATATACATGGGAGCATAAAGCCCGATGGTTCTGCCAAAATACTGAAGGGTGATCAACCTTGCTTTTTGGGCCATTTCTTCTAAAAACTCTTCAGCCTGTTCAGATAAAAGGTTGAGAAGATCATGAGGTTCAAGGTGATCCCGGTTCAAAGACCTTTGAATATCATCCATTGTAATGGACCCAAAATATCTGTCAAAATCAAAGGACTCAAACTTGGTTATAAGGTTCATAAAAGACATATTTTCACTCCCTTAAAAACCCGGTCAAAGGCGAAGAGGCCTGGGCATACACTTTTTTATCTGCCATATTGGAAAGATAGGCCATCCTGCCTGCTTTTACTGCAAGGGAAAAGGCTTTTCCTGCCAGTACAGGGTCCTGACTTGTGGCAATGGCAGTATTGACAAGGACTGCATCCGCTCCCATTTCCATGGCTTCAGCCGCCTGAGATGGCCTGCCGATGCCTGCATCCACCACAACAGGAATCTTGCTTATCTCAATGATCCTTTTGATCATTGATTTCATTTCAAGTCCCCGGTTGGTCCCGATGGGGGAACCAAGAGGCATGACCGCTGCAGCCCCTGCATCCTGGAGCTGCTTGGTCACAGTAATATCCGGCATGATATAGGGAAGGACCACAAACCCTTCCTTTGCCAGAATCTCAGTTGCCTTTAGCGTTTCGTGATTGTCCGGCAACAGATATTTCATATCCGTGATCACCTCTATTTTAATGAACTTTCCACACCCGGCCTCCCTTGCAATTCTGGCTATACGGACTGCTTCCTGTGCGGTTCTGGCCCCTGAAGTATTGGGCAGCAAGGTAATAGAATCAGGAATATAATTTAATATATTTTCCCTGCCTGCATTGGGGTCAACCCGTCGCAAGGCAACCGTGATCATCTGGGACCCGCTTGCTTCAAGCATGGGAGTGATGAATTCCCTGGATGCAAACTTTCCTGTTCCCGTAAACAGGCGGCTTGTAAATTCAACACCACCCAGGCAGAGCGTATCATTTTTAATGTCCGACATTTATCCTCCTCCCACAAAACTTAACAATTCAATATTATCCCCCTCTTTGATGGAGATATCCTTCCAGTTCTCCTGCACGATTACCTCAAAATTGACTTCAGCAATCAGGGAGCCCGGGTCAAAGCCCTGTTCCAGGACAAGAGCCATAAGGGTACCACTTTGGGATTCCAATTTTTCCCCGTTCAGGTTTATTTTCATAAAACCTCCAAACCTTAAACTTGTGAATTTTCACGGAACCTGAACTGCTCAATTTGATTGTCGGGATATAAAGAAAGGATAAAAAATAAAAGAATTGATGCTTCATACACTTTCCCTACGCCGGTACTAACCGTATCAGGTTCCAAGGGTTGAAGTTTTAAACTTCTCTCAGCTTTTTGATAAAAGCACCCCCAGTGAACTTACTTAGACCTTACTACTCAAACTTCATCTGGTTTGTCAATAAAATTTTTAAGGCAATCGCAGTTGACTTGAAAAATGATGTTACTATTCATTTCCTCTGAACCGGAAATATCTGTTTTTTTGCTGTAGCCACTGTGAAAATGGGAAGGAAAAAAATAGAGCTAATGCCGGAAGTCAGAAGACGAGCCAGGCAATAATCATTATCAAATGCCCTAATTTGCCCGGGTATTGGATAAAAACCCACGAATTTTTTGCTGAAGAATTTTTTCGCCTGTATCAATAATATCATTGTGACCGCAATCGGGAATCTCAACCAGCTCTTTTTCTCCCTT
>JAHJDU010000112.1 GCA_018812385.1 Pseudomonadota bacterium | reverse complement strand
CACTGCTTTTACCGGAAGTTTTATCGGTAACCCGCCCATGAATATACTGATCCCTGATGCCCGGATCATGGCAGCATTTTCCTCCCTGCTTCCACCAGCAGGTTCAACCGCTTCATATCTTGTGGGAATCAGACCGGAGAACATAGAAATATCGGGAGATTCCGGCATGGAGGGCTTGGTCGTGGCTATCGAATATCTTGGAGCAGACTCCCTGATCGTCTGCAAATCAGGAGAACAGACCATCACCCTGACCGTCAAAGGTAAGTCTCAGGCTTCAACAGGGGATCATCTCAGACTCAACTGGAAACCAGAACATATTCATCTGTTTGATGCCGGCAATGGCAGGCGAATGGAGGATTCGGCAAAGGGCATAACTCCATGAAACCAAGATTTCAACTTCGTTACTGGAATCATGTTAACGGATGGCTTCTGGTGCTGCCAGCGGTTTTCATGATCAGCCTGTTTACCCATTACCCCATCGTCTCCAACCTGTTCCACAGTCTTTTTTCCATGGGAACTATAACCCGGCCGGCAACGTTCATTGGGCTGGAAAACTATATCTTTCTCATGGATGATGACATTTTCTGGAAGGTCCTTACCAATAACTTTATCTATTCCATGTGCACTGTCCCCCTGAGCATCACCATTGCCCTGGGCATGGCCCTGCTGATCAATCGCAATATCAAGGGGCGATACCTGGTACGCATGTCGTTTTTTACCCCCACGGTTCTGCCCATGATCGCTGTTGCCAATATCTGGCTTTTTTTCTATACTCCGGAATACGGACTCTTTGATCAGGTATTTTCTGTTTTTGGCGGGGACAGTCATAATTGGCTTGGCAATCCAGATACAGCCTTGTCCTGCCTCATTGTCATGGTGATCTGGAAGGAGTCTGGTTTCTTCATGGTGTTTTATCTTGCGGCCCTGCAGCAGTTGTCCCCTGAACTCAAGGAAGCCGGGCTTATGGAGGGTTCTGGAAAATGGTACTACTTTAGGCGGGTAACCTTTCCATTGCTGATGCCCACCACTTTGTTCGTCACGGTCAACGCTGTTGTTAATTCCTTCAAGCTGGTGGATCATCTGGTTATCATGACCAAGGGAGGACCGGACAATGCCAGTTCACTTTTATTGTATTATATTTATGAAAATGCGTTCAGTTTTTGGGATACCAGTTACGCGGCCACGCTGACCGTTGTTCTGGTTCTTATTCTTGCAGTTATCACTGTCATCCAGTTTGTCGTTGTGGAAAAACGGATTCATTATCAATAAGGGGATATCCCTGCCGCAATTGGGGACTGGTATATGAATCCACTAATCCACTGATTAATAAATTGACTGGGCAGCCTGGTCACCGAAGCAGATCTTGGTGACAGCCCTTTGGTGATGTCTGTGGAAAATGCCAGGTTCTGGTTCCCTGTAGTTTCAAAATTCCAGAGGCTTAATTCCAGTTTTTTATCCTGTCAAACTTAATACCTGGATCAGCAGTTTTAATGGCCGTCAATACTTTGTTAAGGGAATGGTTTCCCATTTTTGCGAAAAGATATGTCTTCTCCCGTTCAAGCCTTAGCTTAATAAAGCCGATGGGCAGCTGAGGACCTTGCACGTAGGCCATATCTTCTACTTTTGTATCAATGGTTCTTCTTAAACTGGTGAGCTTTATTTTTCCATTTTTCCAGACTTCTATTTTATAGGAAATTACAGCTGAAAAATAACACATAAAGATCAGGATAAAGGTAAGCATAAAGATGGGAAACCGATAAGAGGCTTCAGATTTATTCAAGATTATGACCAGATAGGTTAAATCCACAAGAATAAATGCAGCAAAGAGAAGATAGAATACCCATACAAAAAATACAGGGGCTTCATATACATAATTTTCAGGAGCTGTTTTGGGAGACATCAGGGTTTTCATTACTCCATATCATACTTGCAAAAATGATCTACCCTGACAAAAACTGCAGGGTAGATCATTGAATTTATAAAATACTTTCTTTAATTATCAAAAAATTGTAATCTGAGTTTTATCCAATCTAATGTTATCCATAGACCAGCCTTGGCAGCCAGAGAATAATTTCCGGAAAGAGAATAACCAGGGCAAGTCCCACTGCCTGCAATATTAAAAAAGGTATCGCAGACTTGAATATGAGGCCTATTGTAATTTCCGGAGGTGCAACACTCTTCAGATAAAACAGGGCATATCCAAAAGGCGGACTTAAAAACGACATCTGCATGTTTACCATGTAAACAACACCAAACCAGAGGTTAACATCGTCCGGAGCAACACCGGGAAGGCCTAAAAGGCCGTCCCAGGGAAGGGATCTCATGATGGGAGCAAAAATAGGTACTGCCAGAAGCAAAATTCCAACCCAGTCCAGGAACATTCCAAGGATAATCAAAAGGATCATCATGATCAGCAATATACCATAAGGCCCTAAACCTGTCCCTAAAAGTGAGGCTGTAACAAACTCCTGTCCCCCGTTTACAATGTAAAAGCCTACAAATATACTGGCTCCGAACAGGTAGTCAGTCATAAATGGAAATACTCGCGAAGGCAGCATATTCACCATATGGATGTCACCAAAAACGAATAAAGCCACAACCCCGAGCCCACCTGTTACAAATGCCAGGGGCAGCCCCATTAACAATAATATTACCAATGAACCAAACATAAAGAATGTCAGCCATCCAATACCGATTTCTAAACCCATGATTTAAACCCCTTCCCCTTTGGCAGCAATTATATAAATATCTTTGACAATCTTGGTTAATCCATCAAGAAAAAGAAGGAGCGCACCTATGCACAAGGACATCTTAACCGGCCAGTACTGGATTGCCCATTCCGTAAAGGAGACCTCCATCACCCTGATGGAATCTGCGGCAAAAATCCAGCCCGTCCAGAATAGAGCAACTACAAAGATTAAAAAGAAAATAAAAGTAAAAATATCGATCCAGGCTTTCACCCGGGTGGGAAAGAGTCGATAGAGTACATCCACATGGACATGGGCACCTTCGCGGTGGGTAAACCCGGCTGCAAGCACATACTGCATGCCAAACATCAGAAACATGCTCTCATGGGCCCAGTTTGTTGGTGAATTAAACACATACCTGACCAGGACTTCATAGTAATATACAAATACAGCAATAATGGCCCAGTAACATACAAATTCTCCTACATAACCATTGACCTTGTCGATATAATTAAAATATTTGTTCTGAATTTTCACTTTTCCGGTTAAAGTTTCATGGGCCTGGGATTCCTGGCCAGGGATAACATAATTATACTTCTGGGTTTCTTTTGCTAATAGTGCCTCCTGAGCATTTTTTTCTTCACACTTTTTAAACATTTTTGGTATTAAGAAAAAATCTATTATGAGAAACAGGGCAATCAAAAGAGCAAGTATCCGGACCTTTAAAGTCCAGTCACCAATACCTTTGTTTTCTTTTTCCCAGTTTTGCCTGGCGGTTTCAAAATTCTGTTTGACAGTTTCCATTTTAGCTTTGGCACTTTCATCACCTTTTTTAATTTGGTTTTCTAAAAGTTCAATATCAAACCCGACAATACTTATTTCATTTTTAGCCATGGAAGTAAGATCCAGAGCCTCCCTGTACTGAACATTTGCCAGCAGCATCAGGGTGAATATGGGAACATAAACAAGCCCCCAGGCATTCTTGAGATAGAAACGATGCATTCCAATAAATCCACAGCAGAACCATAACAGATAGGCTATTTTTTTGGACAAAATATTGTCGACTTCCTTACCTCTTTGTTTGCGAACCGTGTACATGTCAAAGGCAGGAACCAGCACCAGTCCTAACCAGTACATCCAGTGGGGTAATATAAAATTTATATTTGGCATTGTGACATCCTAATAAACAAGTGTTAATTTTCTGACAAAGAATTCAAACCAAGCAAATAAGCGGTTGAAAAATTATGGGCGCATAAAAAATGGGGGAGCTGCCTTCTGGCGGTCCCCCCATATCATTTATGTTAACTCCAATTGAGTTTTTGTCCTTTTATCATCTCAGGGGTTACATACCCCAGGCTAGGTGACATCATGTAGTCAAGCTGGATTTTGAACACCTCTGCTGCCGACTTGTCCTTGTTGGCCCAGTTGTACCACAACGGTACTGCAATTTCAGTAAATTTTTCCACATCTGAATCCTGGAGCCGGGTGACAATGGTACCAGCTTCTTCAAATTTTTTCCATGCTTCCTGGTCAGCCTTTTGGATACCGGCATGATGCATATCTGAATAAACATGGACTTCCATTTCAACAAACTGTTTCATCTCTTTTGAGAGCGCTTCCCAGGGTCTATTTCCAACGGTCAGATCCATCAAGTCCACCGGCTGATATATTGACATGAATCCTGCAGGTCCCATGGAAATATACTTTGTAACCTGGTGAAAACCTAAATCATAGTTAACTGCAGGGCCTACATAATCTGCAACGTCAATGGTTCCTTTTTCCAGGGCAGGAAAAATCTCGCTGCCGGGAAGCAGGGTTGTTTTGGCGCCTGCTGCAGAAAAAAACTCTGATACCATACCGCCGGGTACACGCATTTTCCGGCCCTTGAAATCGTCAATGGAGCGAATGGGGACTTTAGAATGAATAATATTAGGACCATGATGAACAGGGCCTACATAATACATTCCATTCTCTGCAAATAATTTACGTGCAATCTCAAGTCCACCCAGAGCATAATAGAAAACATCCCATTCAGCGGGATTTCTAGGGCCCATGGGATAGGAGGTAAGAAATACAGATGCAGGCATACGACCCGCCCAATAAATGGTAAACGGGTTCATGGCATCAAGAACACCATTTTTCACAGCATCAAACATCTGAAAGTCACCCACGACATCCTTGGCACCAAAACCTTTAAAGGCCAACTCTCCCCCGGTTTTTTCAACAATGCTGTCACACCATTTTTTGAAAATATTCAGGCCGGCACCACCCGGCCAGGAGGTCTGGATTTTCCATGTTGTTCCCTTTGCTGCAGCCGTTCCAATGTTAAAAAGTGCTGGAGCTGCTGTGACGGCAGCTGCAGCCATCACGCCTTTTTTTAGAAAATTACGACGGTCAGATTTTACTTCGGTTTGAACCTTTTCTTTACCAACAACCTCATCTTTCTTCATGATGTTCCTCCCTTTTATTGAATGATTAACTTTTGCACCTTAAAAACTTAGCAAAAAAATGTGTTTAAACTAAATTTAATTCTGGTACGACCAGCCATGGTACTGATTACTAATTGAATTACGTCAGGAAAAACAGTTTGTTAAGAATAAATATTGGAATTTTTTTGAAAAGTATCCACGATTTCCGAAAAAAACATTTGACAATAATGAATGATTGTGTTTTTCTGATATCAGGTCAGACCAGATCACAATAAGTATATTTTATTTGCCTGGAATATGATATAAAGTAATTTTTTATACAAGGAGGTGACAAGGAAGAATATGTTTGTATGGGTCAGTAATGCTTTATTTTTTAAGGAACTAAGTGAGTATAAATCGTTTTTTCAATTAATTTATTGGTAAGAGAGGTGTATAATGCTGAACAAGAAAAATTATGTTCATTTGTCGTTAGTATTGATAGTATCTTTATTTATTGCATTTTCAGTCCAGGCTGCTGAAAAGCCTGAAGGATATCCTGATCGTCCAATTGAAGTTGTCGTTCAATATGGTGCTGGTGGCGGAAGTGATATTTTTGTACGTAATCTTATGATGCCTGCCCGTGGAATTTTGAAAACTGCAATTAATATTACTAATATGACGGGAGCTGCAGGCGTGAAAGCTTCCAAATATGTCCTGAGCCAGCCTGCTGATGGTTACACCATCTACAATTTCAGTCCGGAACAATTGATTAACACTGCGTTTGGACGTGAAAATTATAAAGAAGAATTTGCTCCTCTTGTCCAGGTTCAACAGGACATGAGCATGTTTTATGTCAATCCTAAAGCTGAATATCAAACAGTTCAGGAGCTCATTGCCTATGCCAAGAAAAATCCCGGCAAAGTTCAATTTACCGGCACAACACCTGCGAGCCCCGATGAATTAATCATCATGCGATTTGCCAAAGCCGCTGGTATTGATATCAAATATATCCCCTTTGACAAAGCTCCGAAAACTCATGCTGCCGTTCTTGGCGGGCATCTGGACGTACTCCATGAAGAGCCTGGCAGTGTAATGTCCCTTATTGAAGCTAAAAAACTGATCCCCATAATTGTTTTTAATGACAAGCGTCTCGAGAAATTCCCGGAAGTACCGTGTTCAGTTGAGTTGGGTTACAATCTTACCACTGGTCGCTGGAGGGGTCTGGCCGTTAAAAAGGGAACGCCTCAACCCATAATCGATTATCTTGCTGCATCTTTAAAGACAGCTTACGAAAAATCAAGTTATCAGAATTATGCCAAGGAATCACTGCTGGATCAGCGTTACGGATGGAAAGATCCTGCAGAATTCGGTAAATTCTGGGATGAGGAATATGAGTCTGTCAAAGTAGTCCTTAAGGAATTGGGATACATTAAATAACTTGATTTATATGAAGGAGAGGTTTGTGTTAAAAGCATTATTAAAAGCAGAAGTCATTATCAGCGCTATCTGTGCTGCTGGTGCTTTGTACCTCTTTTTCGAAACACAAACATTTGGAAATCTGGATGTTTATGGTGGTAAGCTTGGGCCTGGTTTATGGCCCAAGCTTATCCTTGTTTCGATGATGGCACTCAGTGCGGGGCTTGCATATAATACGATACGGGACGTCCTGAAAGGGAAGATCCCTGAATCCAATAAAATTAAATTTTCATCAGCGAATATCCGGTTTATTGCAGCAGCTACTCTAATTGCAACATATCTTGGTTTATTGCCTGTAGTTGGATTCCTGGTATTAACGCCTGTCATGATGATTGCGTTTATGTATCTGCTGGGTGAAAAGAGCAAAGCCTGGATTTTCAGTATCCCCTTTGTTCTAACACTTGGCATCGTCCTGGTATTCACAAAACTTATGTATGTCCCCCTGCCTCGTGGCATGGGAATTTTTTTAAAGATCAGCCACCTGCTGTATTGATCAAGCAAGGAACTTACGCATATGGAAATTTGGTTAAGTAGTTTATTAAACGTGTTCAGCCCCATGGCATTAATCCTTATTGCCGGTGGCGTGCTGGCTGGTGTAATGCTGGGCGCGATTCCCGGACTTAATTCACCCATGGGTACTGCTCTGCTGATTCCCTTCACCTTTGCCATGGAGCCGGCAAATGGACTGATGCTGCTGACTGCGGTTTATTGCGGGGGAACATTTGGCGGATCTATCTCTGCTATCCTGTTCAATGTTCCAGGCGCGCCAGAGGCCTCGGTTACCGGGTTTGACGGATATCCCATGGCAAAGTCAGGAAAAGCCGGCAAAGCACTTGGAATTGCAATTATGTGCAGTTGCCTGGGTGGGCTCTTCAGTGTCATTGTGATGAGCCTTATATCTCCACAGCTTGCAAATGTTGCACTCTCTTTTTCCGAACCTGAGTATTTTGCACTTGCCCTGGCTGCTTTAACGCTTATCGCTTCTCTGGGAGGCGATAAAATGATCAAAGCCTTTATAGCTGGTTGTATCGGATTGCTGGCTGCCACCATAGGAATTGATCCCATGACCAGTATAGAACGATTTACCTTTGGCGGAGATGCACTTATGGGGGGCATAAATTTTATCCCTGCCCTTATAGGTGCTTTTGCTGTTGGCGAGATCTTAATGACTGCGGAGGCTGGTCTGAAAAAGACCAGTGAGGCAGTAACAAAAGTTTCCACTGAATTGCCAAAATTTATAGAATTGGTCAAACTTAAGTGGACTATTCTGCGCTCGGCTGTCATTGGTACTATGATCGGTATCTTACCGGGTGTTGGCGCTACCACAGCGGCATTTGTGGGATACTCGGAAGCGGTTCGATGGTCAAAACATCCTGAAAAATTCGGTACTGGCATTCCCGAGGGTATTGCTGCTCCGGAAACCGCCAATAACGCGGCAGCCGGTGGGGCAATGGTGCCACTTCTGACCCTTGGCATTCCTGGGAGTGCTACCACGGCAGTCATTATCGGCGGTTTCATGGTTCACGGCATGCAGCCGGGACCCATGCTTTTCATCAATCAGCCGGGTCTGATGTACTCGCTTTTTATTGCCATGTTTGTCGCAAATATTTTTATGCTGTTCTCCGGCATAATCGTTGCAAAGCTTTTTTCTAATTTCAGGAAGATTCGATATTCCATACTCGGGCCCTGCATCTTTGTATTTGCTTCTGTTGGTGCCTTTGGAATCAGCAACAGCATGGTTGATGTCTGGATAATGTTTGCCTTTGGCCTTATTGGTTATGTCATGAAAAAATTTGACTTTCCTATTGCGCCTCTGATTATTGCCCTTGTCCTGGGAGAACTTGCAGAAATTTCCCTCAGGCGGGGAATGAGAATGGCGGATTGGGATATTTCTGATTTTATTTTTCGACCCATCGGTGGAACGATTCTCCTGCTCACTTTGTTCACTTTGCTTTTCACCATCTATGGTAAAATAAAGAAAAAGCCAAATGTTCTGGCTGGAGAAATACCTAAAATTCAAAAACCTTAAACTGAATAACTCATTGTATAACCATCATTGCAATAGCGGCCTTGCCTGTCCATTGCAATGATGGTTCATAGTTTACATGATTATAAGGAGAGCCGAGAATAAATGATCATTAAGAGCGCGTGCCTGACAGGTGTCAGAAAAATTGAAGTGAGGAAAAGAGATTTGCTCCTGTCAGATGACCAGGTGCTGGTGAAAACCCATGCAGCAGGAATCTGCGGATCAGATAAAAATTTATATAATGGTATTATTCCGCCGTCTGGCGGACTCAATACGGAAATGAATACCAGTTTTTCCTACCCCTATTTTTTTGGACATGAAGCCGGGGGAACCGTGGTTGAGGTTGGCAAAAATGTCCGCAATTACAAACCTGGTGATAAAGTTATGGCATTTGCCTGGGTAGAAACCTATTCTGATTATTTTAAAGCAAGAGAAGAAGAACTGGAACCTGTACCCCATGGACTGAGCATGGACCTGGCATCTCTTGGTGAACCCATTGGATGTGCTGTTTTTTCAGGCTTGTCTTCCAAAGTGCAATTGGGTGATAGTGTTGCTGTCATTGGAATGGGTTTTGCCGGTCAGGTAATTGCCCAGGTTGCAAAGAAAAAAGGGGCCCATCAGGTTATTGGGGTTGACGTTGTTGAAGGTAAACTCAAATTAGCCACCAGCCTGGGATTGGACCATGCAGTCAACAGCTCTGAAACAGATCCATTATCTGCGATTCTTGATCTTACCCAGGGTCAGGGCGCAGATGTTGTCGTTGAGGTGGCAGGTACAGGCGAGGCAGTTCAATTATGTAATGATGCTGTTAAACATAATGGTACGCTGGTATTTTACAGCTGGATCACCCAGAACATAAACCTGAACATCTCCCGGTGGCACAACAATTCCCCTACAGTGGTCAACACAGGATTGGTCCACCACGGCATAATGCAGAGACATATATGGGTGCCCCAGGCAATCAGGCCTGTGCTGCTGGATCAAATCAAAATTGAGCCGCTTATCACCCATTCTTATCCACTTGACAAGATAGATCAGGCCAT
This sequence comes from Pseudomonadota bacterium, assembly GCA_018812385.1. GTDB lineage: Bacteria > Desulfobacterota > Desulfobacteria > Desulfobacterales > Desulfobacteraceae > Desulfobacula. The sequence goes on along the minus strand of JAHJDU010000112.1, from coordinate 284 downwards.
GGAAACGGCAAATAATGATCCAGATGCGGTCAAAGTAATGATAAGACCCTAGCTTTACCAGTCTGGTGCAATTTTTCCAAATATTGATTATTGAACCCTTTGCGGTTTTACCGCCTGGGTTGAGGTGATTGACATATGACAGATTTTTTTTATAAACAACTTGCAAAAGCTTCTGATCAGGAAAAAGTAGGCCCTGGTCAGAAAATATCCGTGAAAATTGATCTGGCCCTGGCCCACGATGGAACAGGTCCTGAAATATTGAAGAATTTTAACGAGTATTTTAT
>JAHJDU010000111.1 GCA_018812385.1 Pseudomonadota bacterium | reverse complement strand
TTCCGGTCCTTTGATGGAAATAAAATTCACACCGGATTCTGTTGCCACAGCCTTTGCTAGAAGGGTTTTGCCAGTGCCGGGTTCTCCATGAAATAAAATGCCCCGGGCCGGACGGGTGTTGGCAAAATCAAAAAGAGAGGCATATTTCAATGGCCACTCAACAGTCTCTTTTAAAAGATTTTTAACATCCTCAAGACCTCCCACATCGCTCCATTTTACATTGGGCACTTCAGAAAAGACTTCTCTGATTGCGGAGGGTTCAATTTCCTTCATGGCTTCTAAAAAATCATCCATGGTCACCATAAGATCAAGCAGGCTGTCCATGGGAATCTCTTCCTGACCGAAATCAAAGGTTGGGAAAAACTTTCTAAGACAGACCATGGCAGCCTCCCTGCACAATGCTTCAATATCAGCACCCACAAAACCATGGGTAATTTCAGAAAGTTTGACCAGATCAACATCCTCAGAAAGTGGCATGCCATGGGTATGGATATTTAATATCTTGTATCTCCCGTTCTTGTCAGGAATACTGATTTCAATCTCCCTGTCAAACCGGCCGGGCCGTCGAAGCGCTGGATCAATAACATTGGGGATATTTGTCGCACCGATGACTATCACCTGTCCTCTTGAGGAAAGGCCGTCCATTAAGGCCAGAAGCTGGGCAACCACCCTTTTTTCAACCTGTTTTTCACCACCCATATCTTCACGCTTGGGTGCTATGGCATCAATCTCGTCAAAAAATATTATGGCAGGAGCTGAGGCTGAGGCTTTTTCAAAGATTTTTCTTAAATTTGCCTCGCTCTCTCCATAGAACTTGGCCATGATTTCAGGCCCGGTCAAATGCTGAAAATGAGCATCCGTTTCATTTGCCACAGCCCTTGCAATCAATGTCTTGCCACATCCTGGTGGCCCGTGGAGAAGAACCCCTTTAGGAGGATCAATCCCCAATTTTTCAAAAACCTGGGGATATTTTAAAGGTAACTCGATCATCTCCCTGATACGATGGATTTCCTTGCTGAGCCCCCCAATATCTTCATATGAAACTCTGGATGACTTAAACTCGGATTTTTCTTCTTTTATTTCAATGACCGTATCAGGTTTAATAATCACAATATTATCAGGTTTTGTTGCCGTGACTTTAAAATCCCGGGTTTTTGCTCCAAATAATTTTGCCCGGACAATGTCACCGTTAACCAGGGAAATTCCTTCCAGGAGAGTACCGATATATTTGCTGTCAAAGGATCGAACCTCGGTAAGAGGGGTGACAGATATTTTTTTGGCCGGGTTGCATACTGCTTTTTCAATTATCACCTTTTCATCCAGCCCGACTTGTGCATTGTCCCTTGTAATGCCATCCATACGAACCAGGCCCTGCTCCCGGTCCTCAATATATGCCGGCATGACTTTGGCAGCAGTGACTCTTTTCCCTTTTACCTGAACAACATCACCCACCTCTATATCAATTTTTTTAAAATCATTGGGGTCAAGGCGGATGATCCCCCTGCCTGTATCTTTTGAATTAGCCTCAATAACCTTTAAAGTAATCGATTTTATATCCATTCCAAGTCACCTGTTCCCATGAGAATTAAAATGCTTTGAGATTCCGGACTTATTTTCTATTAATATTTATCACCAAAACCCCGTTTTTATAGGACCATTCCAAATCTTTTTCTTTAACTGCCTTGGATAAAAGCACCTCTTTTTGATATTTTCTCAGATTGGTGCAGGCACTTATGTTTATAATATCATCCCTGGCTTCCACCACAATATCCGTCTGGTCAATGCCCGGCATTTCAGCAATGATCTGGGTTGAATCCTTTTCTTCAAAAAGGTCTATGATAGGTTCCCTTACCTCTTCAACAACGGGGCCGTCAGGTGTTTTCTTGATATTGCCAAAAGACTGAACAAAGGGTCTGCCGTCTTTTAAGGTGCGAACATTTATTCCATAAACGCCTTTTATATCCTTTAATCCCTTGATTTTATCAAAATTACCAAAATTTATCTCACCTGACTTTTTTAAATCCTGGCCTTTTTCCGCAAACGCAGCAGCCGTTTCAATAAGATTGCTAAGGCCTTTTAAAAGCCCTGAAAATCCAAATTCACCAGTTGTCTCTTCCTTGCTTTTCTTTTTTGTCATGGGATCTCCTTTATGTTACTTCAATGTTAACAAAATTAAAGGGTGGTATCGGGCCCACATATTTGAAAATGAATCTGTTTTCATATTCTGCTGCCAGATCATTAATGGTGTTATCAAATTCTTTTTCATGGGTTCTGTCAATCAGGCAGGCAAGATTCAAAAGCATTGAATCACCGATTGCATCGTTTTCCTTTACATCAACTGAAATGCGTTTTAATTTTCTTATAATAATTTGTTTTTCATCCTGTTTCTTTTTAGCCAGAGCCTTTTGAACTTGTTTTCCAGCCTCAATCTTTTTGTTTGTGTCAATGCCTGCAATATTTGATTTAAGGTTTTTGATAATTTTGTTGGAAGAAGATATTTCGCCAAATATTGCATCCATATCCTTCCAGACCACCTTTAATCCCATCTCAATCTTATTATCCATATCCCTGAAAAGTCCCTTGAATTCAGGATACCGCCTTCTAAGAAGGCTTCTTATCTCTTCTATATTAGAAGCTATGGTACAAAATCGAACGGGCAATACTGTGTAGTCTTTCATTACATGTTCAATAACCATTTCATGAGCTGTAAGATTGGCCTTGTTAACAACGTACTTGAACATGGGTGTATCACTTATTACAGCAGAGATACCATTAAAACAGAGGGTTGAAACCAGATCCTTTCTGTTGCCGATTCCGATTGTACCAAAGTTGCGGTCAAATTTTTCTTCAATAATGCAGTATATATATTTGCCTATCTGAGACATGGGCTCACCTTTTTTAAGTTTTAAAATTACAAATCATATCACTTGCCTGAATGGGTTTTATCAGTATTTTAATGTCATTCTATTTATTGTATCTATTTCCTTGCCTTCAGTATTATATACAGGTAATGTAAACATATTACTTCTTTATCGCTGCTTTCTTGGGCCTTTTCTTCAAGGCTTTGGTAATCACTAAATAACCATTCTTATGCCCGGGAACTCCGCCTTCAACCAAGAGGAGATTTTTTTCTAAATCCACCTTGATAACTTTTAAGTTTTGTATTGTTGCCTTCTGTGCACCCATATGCC
>JAHJDU010000110.1 GCA_018812385.1 Pseudomonadota bacterium | reverse complement strand
TTACCCGGCAGCACGATAAAACCATTATTGATGAAGCCCAGCAGTTTCCAGACCTGTTCAAAGTCCTGCGCGGAATTATTGATCAGGACAGGAAAGCTTGTGGCCGTTTTCTGCTGACCGGTTCAAGCTCTCCCGAAATCGTCAGGGGATTGTCCGAGAGCCTTGCCGGACGGATTGCCACTAGGGAAAAACAAACCCGCTTTTTTACGGGCTCTGGATGGATGAATATTTCTCAGACTATATCCGCCGTGATATCCAACGCCTTTTTCCACGTCTCAATACCCACAATTTCAGACTTTTTATTAGAAGCCTGTCTTATCATTCCGGTACGATTATTAATCAATCCTCCATTGCAAGAGCACTGGAGGTGAGTTCTGTGACAGCCAGGGAATACCTGGAGATACTCCACAACACATTTATTTGGCGGAACTTACGCAGTTTTGAAAAAAACAGCCTGAAAAAAATTCAAAAAATGCCAAAAGGATTTTTCCGGGACCAGGGTATTCTCCACCATCTACTCAAGGTGGACGAGATTGACCGGCTTCTCATCCATCCAGTGGCCGGCACTTCTTTTGAGTCATTTGCCATAGAAGAGATTATCAGGGGGTTTCAAAGTACTTTAAAGCATGGAATCGATTTTAATTTTTATCGAACCCGTGACAAAGCAGAGATAGACTTGATTATTGACGGCCCATTTGGGTGTATTCCCATTGAGATTAAATTGGGCACCAAATTAACTCAGCGTATGCTTGGACCTTTAAAATCCTTTCTTAAGGAAACAGGGGCAAAATTTGGTATCCTGGTGAACAATTCCGAAAAAATTGAAATTGTGGCAGATAATATCATTCAGATCCCGGCTATTTATCTTTAGCTGTGCCTGATAATGAGAAGGGAGGAGGAATGCAAGAGGATTTCCCTTGAGCTGCATGATGCAATGGGACAGACTCTGACAGCCATAGGTTTCAATCTTAGTTATCTCCGGAATGATATTCCAGACTCTTGCCTGGAACTATTAGATGACATAGTTTCAATTGTGGATGATATGTCAAATCAGGTTCGAAACCTTTCCCATGATCTGAGACCGATCATGCTTGATGACCTTGGCCTTATTCCAACATTGCGCTGGTTTTTAAATAGCTTTACCAGGAGAACAAAGATAAAAACCAAACTGGAAGCTGTTGAATTTGATGAATACAGAAATGAAAATCTGGAAATAACGATCTACAGGATTGTGCAGGAGGCATTAAATAATGTTGCAAAACACGCAGAGGCAAAAAATGTTAAAATATCCCTTAAGCGTGAAATTACCCGAATCACGGGTTTTATCCAGGATGACGGCAAAGGCTTTGATATAAACAAAATTTTTAAGGAAATTGGTGAAAAACATATAGGTCTCATAAACATGAGAGAAAGAGTCTCCATATTGGGCGGAACCCTTAAGATTCAATCCGAAAATGGCAAAGGAACCAGGATAAATATTAACATACCCTGTTGATGGAATTGAAAAAGATACCATGTTTTCCCAGCCCTGCGCGGGCCAATGATTGTTATAATTTTATCCAGATTACAGGGAAATAGGAGGGAAATAGGGGACAGACCACTGTTTTTGTGGCTCACCTGCCTGGATAAAACTCAGTGGAACACTAGCCAAATGAAAACTGACAGTTAATCTTGTATAAAAATCAGGCAAATTGTGCTTGGTAAATGACCGGTCGAAATTTTGGTGGGGGAACTGGCTTACCTTCAGCATTGGCAGCCTCAATCCACAAAGTTTTTGCCTTTTGAACCTCTTGCAGCGCCACATCAGGAGTATCACCGAAAGCTGAGCACGCCTCAAGGTCTGGGATATCAGCAATGTATCCTTCATCATCTTCTGAATAAAAAATGTTTATATGATAGTCACGCATTATTCTTTTCCCTCCAATATCAGGTCATGTTTCTCAACAAGTTTTAAAAATTGACGTATCTGATACGGTTTCGCCTGTCCTTTTATCTTTTGCAGATTAACAAGTTCTGGGATGTCCTGTCGAGTGAAAATATGATGACTACCACAAAAACCACCAAAAAGCGTTTCATATTTTGACCAATCTGAATAAAAAATACAATAGTATATATTGTGGCATAAGACAAATTAAATTTCAAAAATAAAATTCATCTATAAATTGTAAAAAAAGGGGTCAGGCTTTCCTTATTGTTGTTATTGGAGGGCAACGTATTAAGGTAATCAATGGGACCCGTATGGACATTGATTAACAAGTATGGTATAAATGGTTTCAGAATAAAAAAAAACAATGGGGGGGGCAATAATATGGATACTTCTTTAGATCTAAAATTTACAGAAAAATCAGAGTCTATTGTTACTCAGCTGGGTTTTAAAGATTTAAAATCTTTTGTGAAAAATCAAGCTTTGTTTATG
>JAHJDU010000109.1 GCA_018812385.1 Pseudomonadota bacterium | reverse complement strand
CCGGGTCATGATTTACTCGTGCATGCCAATAGAGGGTCATTTGAAAAGTAGACATATTAAAGGGCAACTCCAGAACCTGAAGGTCGTGGAGGATAGAAAAACTTTTTGCGTAACGTTCCACCATGGTTCCGATTAAATTTGTTTTACTTATTACTTCGGCAAGGGTGGATGTTCGCTGGGTCATAAACTTTATTTCCCGTTTATGGCCCAGTTCGTGAAGCCGTTGATCAACAGAATCTACCGGAAATGTATCCTTGTGCAAAAAAATGATGGCATGCTGGAGTTTTAAAAAAAGTTCTAAACTGATTTTTCCCTTTATCTGGGGATGGTCTTTCCTTGCAATGACAACAACCCGTTCATCAAACAGGTTCTGCTGATAAAGATCTTCCGTGGTTGAAAACTGAACATTGAATTTATCCTGTTCAAAATCTTGAGGATAGTGACTGAAAACAACCAGATCAAGTTTCCCTGTGGATAAAAATCGATGTCTATCGATGAGTTTGGTGTGAAGAACCCGGATTTGAACTTTGGGTGCGGATTTTTCCAGCCGATTGATAAGGTTTGGAAGAATCACAAACTCAGAATAATCCGACATGGACAGCCGAAAAACCTGTTTGCTTGATTTTGCCTGAAATTCTGAAAATTCTGAAAAAATAGATGTTAGCTGGTTGATAACCTCATGTACCAAAGGAGCAAGTTTCTCAGCTTTTGGCGTGGGTTGCATTCCCTGCGCCGTTTTAACAAACAGGCGGTCATTAAAAATGGTTCTTAGTTTGTTTAAAGAATTGCTGACGGCAGGCTGACTCATATTTAACCGGTTCCCTGCATCAGACTGGTTTCGTTCCTGGTACATTGCTTCAAAAACGACTAAAAAATTTAAATCAACTGATCTTAAGTTCATTTTATAAATTACCTATAAAAATTTAAATCATTTATTATAGAATTATGAAAAAAAGCACAAATAGAATATCAAATTATAAAAACATTTCAAGGTGTTAATTCAATATTTTGTAATTTACATATTATCCATCAAACAAATCACCTCCTATTCATCAAATAAGTTGGATTTGAAAAAATGGTTTTGATAATAGTAAGATTGTAATAAATTAAGAAAAATGAACTTGATATTTTTTCGTTACACACTCTGAGCTTATTGGTTTTACTTGATGAATTGTTTGTTTTTTAAATGATTAAAAGATAAGCTGGTTTTTAATTTAACCAGAAAACCTTGGTCTTATATGCCAGGATATTTATTAATTTTTAAAAAAGGAGTTAAAAATGAAAATTTTAAAATCAGATTCCCCTGTTTTAATCCCCATCCTTGTGGTTGTTTTTGTTTTTATGTTTGGTTTGCAAACCTTGAGTGCGCAGACCAGAGTCACTTACAAATCTGCAAAATCCTCATCCTCATATTTTCAAATGGCGGTTCAAATAGCCGAAGCTATCAAAAAAGGTTCAGATGGTAAAATCATCGTAACAGTGGAAGAAAGTCAGGGATCAGTACAAAATGTCAAGGAGGTGGGCAAAAGGAAGGGCGACTATGTATTTACAACTCCACCATCACTGGTAAAACTGGCCATGAGTGGACAAAAAATGTTTGAGGATAAGAACCCAAACTATCAGAATATCCGCGCTTTATTTATTATCCCTGCTTTAACCATGCATTTTGTGGTACGTGAACAATCAGGCATTAAGGATTTTGCCGATTTGAAAGGGAAAACCTTATTGATTGGCAAAGGGAGTTTTGGCGCTACTGAAGCAGCAAAATATGTTGAAATGTTTGGACTTGCAGGTCAGGTTAAACTGATTGATACCGAACTTAATAATGCCGTACCTGCACTTAAAAATGGTCAAATTGACGGATTTGCCACTGCAGGATCTTATCCTGCGCCAAATGTGATTGAAGCTTCTGCAAGCTCAAAAATCAGGCTTATAAGTTTTTCAGACCAGCAGATCGACCAAAGCAAAAGAACAAAACTGGTTATTCCTGCAAATACTTATTCCGGCATAGATTATGATACCAATACAATGGCCCTTTCTGTCGGCACATATACCACAACTTTAATGGATGACCAGACAGCCTATCAACTCACCAAAACATTTTGGGAGCAAAAAGCAGATATGAGCAAGGCCAATTTGTGGTGGGGTGCCGTTCGGCTGGAAAACCTGCATATATTAGAAGCAAAATTCCATCCGGGAGCTTTAAAATACTATGAGGAAATAGGTGTAAAAGTTCCTGACAATATGAAATAAGCCCTGAAATAAACAGGAGTAATTAGATGAGTTCTATTGCTGCATCAATACTTGCCATAACAAGTGTAGTTTTTCATATATATCTGATATTCACCGGCTTGCTTCCAAATTTGATCACCCGACCAGTTCATCTGGCCCTAACCCTTCCCTGGGTTTTTATATTCGGGCACAAGGACACTGGGCTTAAAAAATGGTTCGGGTATGGATTATGCTGTATAGGATTGTTGGGATGTCTATATATTACAGTGTATCGAGATCGATTGGGCGATCAGTATGGATCACTTGAAGGTATGGGTCAGATGATGATGGCAATAGGGCTCATTCTGGTAATTCTAGAAATGGCAAGAAGGGCTATAAAATTAGCTTTGCCCACAGTGGCAGTCATTGCTTTGGCTTATGGTTTTCTGGGTCAATACATACCTGGTGAGTTTGGTCATTCCGGAATTCCAATTGACAGCTTTTTAGGAACACTTGTCATAGCCGAGGGAGGAATCTGGGGCCAGCTTACTGGAGTTTCTGTCAATGTGGTTGCTGTTTTCGTCATATTAGGGGCATTTATCGGGGCCGGAGAAGGTGGTGACGCTTTCATGGCTTTGGCAACAAAGCTTGCCGGTCGATATCGAGCAGGAGCAGCAAAAGTTTCTGTTATCTCTTCTGCTTTTTTTGGATCTATTTCAGGATCGGCATCGGCTAATGTTGCTTCAACAGGAGCGATTACCATCCCTGCCATGAAACGTCTGGGTTATCCACCGCATTTTGCTGCAGCAGTTGAGGCCGTGGCTTCCAGTGGCGGACAGATCATGCCGCCGTTAATGGGGGCAGGGGCTTTTATTATGGCAGAGCTTCTCAGGGTAAATTATTCATACATCATGGCTATTGCCATTTTGCCCGCTCTTCTATTTTTCTTTGCTACCTGGACAGGGGTCGATATTTTTGCGAAGCGGTATGATTTAACAGGAATGGAAAAAGAGGATATCCCTAAAACAAAACTGGTACTTCGCCTTGCCCCATTTTTTTGTTTGCCTTTTGGTACCTTGCTCGGGATTCTTTTTTTTACGGATTATACTCCACAGTATGCATCTGGATTTGCAATTTTTGTATCCGGAGCATTGCTTTTTACAAATATCAAGTATGAATTCCTTTATCTCAAAGTTTTTCCCCGATTATTAAAGGCCTGTATGACATCGGCCCGCCAGATTGCCATTATTGCTTCCATTATTATCTGTGCCGGCTTAATCATTGGCGTGTTAAATATGACGGGTCTTGGTGTCAAAATTACATCCGTCATCTTAAGCTTTTCAAATGGAAACTTATGGATCGCCTTGTTTCTAACTGCTCTGGCTTGTCTTATTCTAGGCATGGAAGTTCCAACAACTGCGGCCTATGTCATCTGCATTTCAGTTGCAGGGCCGGCACTTCAGGAACTTGGATTGCCTGATGTTTATGCGCATTTATTTGTTTTCTGGTTTGCTCTTTTATCCACAATTACGCCTCCTGTCTGTGGCACTGTTTTTATTGCGGCAGGGATGGCAGAAACGCCATGGATTCCTGTGGCCGGGAATGCCATGCAACTGGGATTGGGACTTTATCTGATTCCCCTGGCATTTGTAGCCAATCCCGCCTTATTGCAGACCATTAATCATCCTTTTATGGCCGCATCAGCCCTGCTTAAAATCAGTCTTGGACTCTGGCTGGTAAGTCAAGGTATAATTGGCGGTAAATTTTCAAAATGGCTGCAATTACCTTTGGTACTTCTAGGTTTGTTTACAATATTTGCTTATGGGATAGGAAGTTGGTGATACATCATCTGCCTGGTTTATTTATGACTTATTTTCAATTCTTGATTCCTTATAAACGGTTGACCAAACAAATAGGAACTATAACCCTATATGATCGTTGACAACCCATTTGTAAATAGTACCCCTGGTACCAATGTCTATGTAACAAAAGGGCCGGATGCTTATGATAATACCCAAAGAGCTCTTCGGGCAATGCCGCTATCAGGTCTTAAGGGTCTGCGTGTCCTGTTAAAACCCAATATCGGACGATCAGCCAGACCCGGGGCTGCGGTGACGACCAATCCTGCGGTAATTGCTGCGGCCATTGATGTTTTTCGTGAGGCCGGTGCCATTGTCGCCATAGGTGAAAGCCCTATTATAGGGGTAGATCTTGAAGAGGCCTATCGTATTTGTGGTGTTACAAAGATTGCTCAAGCCAGAAAATGCCCTTTGATTGATATGGATAAACGCTCCTTTGTGGAAAGGTCCATTCCAAATGGCAAGGTGATAAAGACATTACAGATCTGTGAGGATATTGATGACTTTGATGTGGTTGTCTCGATTCCCATTATGAAAATGCATATGCATACCCATGTGACATTATCGATCAAGAATATGAAAGGATGTTTATGGCGACGTAGTAAGGTCAAATTGCATATGTTACCTCCCGTGGAAGGGGATGACAATAAACCCATCAATATTGCCATCGCCGATATGTCCAGCGTCTTACGTCCGCATTTAGCTATTATTGATGGTTCTGTGGGAATGGAGGGGCTTGGGCCCAGTGCTGGAACTCCCAAGGAACTTGGCGTTGTGGTCGTCAGTGCCGATCCTTTTGCAGCCGACAGTGTTGCCTGTGAATTAATGGGGACATCTGCCAAAGAAACCCCTCATCTGGCAATTGCCGGGCAGCGAGGTTATGGTGTTATTGATATCGATGCCATAACGATTCATCCATCACATTGGAGGGATTGGATTAAACCCTTTGACAGGCCACCGAATAATCTGGAAATTGAATTTCCCAATATTACCGTGCTTGACAAAAACTCCTGCAGTGCCTGTCAGTCGACATTGCTCTTATTCCTGAAGAAATATGCGGATCAACTTCTGGATTATTTTCCAAACCAGAAGCATGTCCACATTGCCATTGGAAAAGGTCACGATCATGTCCCGGATAAGACCTTATGTATTGGAAATTGTATGCTAAACCAAGAAGGCCGAGGTGTTTTTGTGCATGGTTGTCCGCCCGTGGCCAGTGAAATCTTAAAGGCTCTGACCGACACTGTAAATGATTGTCGTTAATTATAATTGTGCATAGCAAAACCGGCTTTTGCTGTCAGGGGATCTGTCCTGAAGGAGTGATGTTAACTGGGTCTCTATGCTTAAAAAGATGTGCCCACGATGCTGCTGTAACAGCTCATGCAGCTCTCAGGTACGGGCTGCGGGTCTATGACTGTTTTTGTTATGTCTGGATCATGAAACCTTCTGAACCGGTGATATTCTTTTTTGTTCCAGATTCGGCTCAGGTTTTCTTTGCCGATATTTCCGAATGACAGAGGATAACAAGGTGAGGGATGGTTTTGAAAAATATGAAGTAAAGATTTTTGGCAGTCGGTTTGGGCAAGAGACGGTGAAGTGAAAACACAGGGGCTGATTTCTCCCGTTACATTGACCACGCATGAGTAGCAGATATTTTCACTGCACTGCACGGATTTATCCAGTAATACTGGGCTTTTGTATGCAAAAATCAGGTTTTCTTTCTGCGCCTCTTTGGCGATTGCCTCCAATACGCTGACAAAGTACTGTTGTTTTTCCTGCCGGGTAAAAATCGCCTCGGAACATAGCGTTTCGTTCATGATCAAAGTCATGTTGCTGCAAACGATTTGTTTTGCTCCCAGTTTTTTTGCCAGCTGCACCACTTCCTGCAGTTCATGGAAGTTTGATGCCCACATAAGATATGCTAAATGCAGAGCCGGGCGTAAGGCTCCCTTTTGTGCACTGATCTGCTGCAGCAGGTCAAGGTTTTCAATAATTTTTACAAGATCAGTGCCCCTTCTTATTCGATTATGGGTTGCCGGGCTTGTGCCGGCAAGGCTGACGCTCAAAATATCCGTTTCAAGATCAACAAGCCTGCAGATAGTTTCCTTGTTGAGCAGCATGCCGTTGGTAGTGAAGCCGACTCGTTTGCCTTTTGCTTTGCACACCCGGATCATGTCAAAGATATCCGGATTCAGGAGCGGCTCACCCCAGCCCTGGAGATAAACAAGGTTTGTATACCCAAGATAGGGAATAAGCTGTTTGAAAAGCCCGAACCTCATATTCTGTTTTTTATAAAGCAGGGGCTGGGGGCAATAGATACAGGCGGCATTGCATCGGGTTGAGACCTCCACCTGAATCCAGTCAAGTTCTGGACTGCCAATTTTGTCAAGAATTTTTGTTATCCACCGGCTCATGATATTTATTAGCCTTAAAGACAGGGTTCAGCCAGGAAATATTTTCCATTCAACAAAAAATACTGCCGGCCGTGTCAGACCGCAATCGTCGGGACTCAGCTTCGATCTTTGCTGATATATCAAAAGCACCTTCTACAGAAGCAAGATAAGGTTTGAGCGCAGTGTAAAAGCCCTTCTCAGCGGAGTTCAAACGGTTGAGGACAAGCAGATAATTGCTCCGGTTACGGTAAGCCGCACAGACCAGCGACCCAAAGTCATCACCGTCTGCTGTGAGCAGATCCAGATAGTGGCCGGAAAGGGTTTGGATCCATGAAACATAGGGTTTCTGGAGGGGTTCCGGAAGATCCGGGACTTGTACTGCTCCGTCCAGACTTGTGCTTCCCTCTGCTGCTGCCGCGTCAAGCGCAATATCCATTGCATCCCGACGGGCCTTCATGAACTCTTCAAGAAATTTAGTCCGATCTTTTTTGAATTTTTTCATGCGATAGATAAAAAAAAGAAAGAAAATCGGGATGAAGATCATCCAGGTACTTGCCTTGGGCTTTTCTAATACTGCAGATCCAATGGAATCTGCAAAGGCCAGTTCGTGACAGATAATGATTTCTTTTTTTTGAGTTAAATTCATTATGATTGTCCATGAAGAAGTTTGATAAGAACACAATGGGAACCTTTCCGGCAACCCGGAATGTGTACCTTGAAAGTCATGGTTTGAAACCCGGCAGGTAATCAAGGCTGTCACGGATTCTTTCAGAGCCTTCGGCAGGCTCTTCCAAATCAGTGTAATAAACTGCAGTGGCATCTATGTTGCCCTCGTCAATCACGTAAGCCATGTGACGGGCGCCAGGGATCAGCTGGGCCAGAGATCCGATTCCAAAAATGAATGTGAGAATCAGCATGATCCCGATAATCAGTTTTAGCCAGGGATTGAGCCCGGCCTGGGGGACAAAGTCCTGGAAGGCCGGGCATGGTGTATTTATTTTTTCAACAGTCACGTTTTAGATTCCGGCAGTTACCCCGGGGAAAACAAGATAGAACATGATGTAAGCCACTATCAACGTAAAAATGAGCTGGAAACTCTGACCGAACACGTATAGAGTGATGGGCTTGCCACCCTTGAAGTAGGGCCCGAACTCCTTGAAGTTGGTCTCAAGACCGATGCAGGTGAAGGCCAGCACAAAGAACCATTCCCGGGCGAAGCGGGTGAAGCCTCGCAAAATCCCGTGGTCGAGCATTATGGCGCTTATATCCTTGCCTATGCTCTGGTCGATGATGGAGAAGATGATTGATGCGATGATGAACCCGACAACAAACTTGGGGAAGCGGTACCAGATTTCCCACCAGCTTACATGGCCTCCTTCCTTGCAGTCCACCCTGGCACACCAGTAGACAGCAACACAAAAGGCCACGACCCCGATCAGAACATTCTGTATCATCTTGATGGTGGCCGCGACGTAAAGGGCCTTTTCACCATAGAATGCACCGGCTGCTGCCACGGCACCCGTTGAGTCGATGGTGGCGCCCATCCATGCGCCGGCCAGAATCTCCGGCATCCCGACCAGTTTGGCAAAAGCGGGCTGGCCCACCATGCATATAGCTGTAAAGACCATGGAAAGACCAATGGCAAGCGTCAGCTCCTCCTTCTTGGCCCTGCAGGCAGCAGCCGTGGCAATTGCAGCAGAAACACCGCAGACGGACATATCTGCTGAAATAGTTATGTTCAATGTCTTGGAGGGCATCTTTATAAATCTCTGTCCTACCCAGTAGGTCAGAATCAGGGTGATGGGCGTGCAGATCCAGGCAAGGAAAATGCCTGGCTTGCCTATGGCAAGAATCTTGCCGAAAAGAATTTCAGCGCCAAGAAGGACTAGGCCTGTCTTGATAAAGAACTCGGTGGCGACAGCGGGCTGCACCCACTTGGGGGTTCCTATGGTATTACTGATGAGCAGGCCAAAAACGATCGCCCACAGCGGGTAGCCAAAACCCCATTGTTTCATCAGGGCCTGTGTTCCTGCCATGTAAGCGAACACGGCAAGAAAGAAAACGAAAATGAATCCCATATAAAACTTTCCAAAAGACTCGCCCATGATGGCCTTGCCAATACCGAAAAAAGCGCCCATGATAAGGCACAATCCAATAAGATAGGGAATCCGGTTGTATGGTTTGGCAGTTGCTTTGGTTTTGGCCTTGGATGTCTTGCCTTTTGCTTTTTGCCAGGCCTTGATTTCCTTGTCAGCTGCCTCATTTAGGGCAGTATCCTTGAAAAAGGCTGCTGATGCCGCTGTCTGAGAGGCAGTTGCCGCGGCAAGTGCGGTTTTTTCACCTGCCTTGGCCTTGTCAAAGGCGTCTTTAGCAGATGCACTCATTTTGTCTGCGGTCTCCTGGCTCCGGATCAGAGCATCCAAAGGATTGGTTTTCCAGCCGCCCGGGGACGCAAGAAAACTGGCAATAGCCTTGGCAAAGTCCTGGTTAGTAGCTCGGATTCCCCGTTTGGCCGAGGAAGCATTATGCCACTCAATGGTTTTGAACGGTGCCTTTGCGGCTTCTTCTTTTAAAATCGTTTTGTACTTAGCCAGATTTTCGTTCATCTTTGCCGGGGGATTAGGCAGAAAAATGATCATGCCCACAATGAGTAGAAAAAACCCCATCCAGACCGCCATCCAGTCTTCCTTGGTATAGAGATCTCTTAGAGATGTCTTGCCTGTCT
>JAHJDU010000013.1 GCA_018812385.1 Pseudomonadota bacterium | reverse complement strand
TGCCCTTGCTGCAGGTGTTGCCTCTACAGGCGTTGATGTATTGCTGGCCGGTGTCATACCAACGCCCGGGGTGGCATATCTATGTTCTATTGTTAAAAACGTCGGTGCTGGAATTGTCATATCTGCCTCCCATAACCCCTATCAGGATAATGGAATTAAGATTTTTAAAGCGGGTGGTGAAAAACTTTCCGATAAACAGGAAGATAAGATTGAAAATTATATCCTTGATTCAAATAATGTTCCACAGGGAAAGATCGGTAAAATAGCAGTTATTTCAGATAGTTTGGAAAAGTATGCAGATTTCCTACTATCAAAGTTTCCTTTAAGGAAACCTAATAAAAAATTAAAATTAATTATTGACTGCTCAAATGGTGCTGCATCAAAGATCAGCCATATGGTGTTTAATGATACATTGTTCCACGCTCAGTTTTTATTTGATTCCCCTGATGGGAAAAATATTAATAGGGCCTGCGGATCACAGCATACAAAAGAGTTAAAAAAACAGGTGGTGATAGAAAAAGCAGATATTGGTCTTGCTTTTGATGGGGATGCAGACAGGTTGATTGCTGTTGATGAAAAAGGTAACGAGATAACAGGAGACAGGATTCTGGCTATCTGCGCAAAGTTTGCAAATCAAAAAGGGATCTTGAACCAAAACATAGTTGTAAGCACAATCATGAGTAATATTGGTTTAACTAAGGTGTTTGATAGTCTGGGAATTAAACATATTAAATCCGATGTAGGAGATCGAAAAGTTCTCGATCAAATGAAGAAATCCGGTGCTGTTATGGGGGGCGAGGATTCTGGGCACATCATCTTTTTAGATGTACATACAACTGGAGATGGCATGCTTTCAGCATTAAAGCTACTTGAGGTTATGATAGAAACAAATGAGTCTTTATCCAGCCTTGCTTCTATTATGAAGGTCTATCCCCAGGTACTAAAGAATGTAGAGGTACCTGCATCATCTCCTGATTTAATGAGGAATAAATTAGTTGTAGACACAATTAAAAATATTGAAAATAATTTAAATGATAAGGGCAGGGTGTTGATCCGTTATTCCGGAACTCAACCTTTGCTTCGGGTCATGGTGGAAGGTCCGGATCAGGATTTAATTGAAAAATATTGTCTTTCTATTTGTAACAGCATCAAATCTGTTTTAAAAGATAAGTTGTAAGGGATAAGGTTTATACCAGTATCCCTTACATATAGCCTTATAAATCGATTAAGGACCGTAATTTTTCCAGATTGCTGCATTGGCAAAGAATTTAATTTCTGCGGCCACCAAAAATATGAAGCATCATGATAAAAAGATTGATAAAGTCAAGATATAGGGTAAGTGCGCCCATTAAAGCGCCTTTTCGAACCATTGCGCCGGTCGCGTTATTTGGCAGCGTAACTGCCATGGTTTTCAGTTTTTGGGTATCGTAGGCTGTAAGGCCGATGAATACCACCACGCCTATATAGGAAATGATCATCTGCATACCTGAACTCTGTAAAAAAATATTTACGACAGAGGCGATAACGATACCAATAAGACCCATGAACATGAATCCGCCAAGGGATGTCAGATCTTTTTTGGTAACCATTCCATAAACACTACAGCAAAGAAATGTTACCGAGCAAATCATAAATGTAGACACAATGGATGTGGAAGTATAAACCATAAAAATAAAGGATAGCGTAATTCCGTTTAAGATTGAATAAATGGTAAACAAAGCTGTGGCTGTCGTAGCTTTAATTTTTTGAATCCTTGCGCTTAAAAAAAATACAAATCCAAGGGTTGCAAAGATCAATACCATCATTAAGCCAGGGGTTCCATATATGAGTTGGGCCATAGTCTCATTATGAGAGACATAGTAGGCAGTCAGTCCGGTAAGAGATAGAGCAATAGCCATCCAGTTATATACGCTTCGAATAAATGAATTTGTTTTTACAAGTATTGCATTTTGTGAAAAAGATGATGCAGATTCCATTTTATGTTTCCTCCAAAAAGGTTATTTTTTAAAGCCTAATATAACACGAAAGGGTAAAATTGCAAGATTACAATTTAGTAATGTGTCGATTATTAGCTGGTTTTAGCCTATATTTTAAAAAGTTTACATAATATATATTATCAGACCTTAGGGAAATATATAAATTCCGATCAAAAATATTTTTCAAAGTATATTTGCTGCCCGAAACTTTAAAAAAAAATTTTATTGTTAAAATATCGCCTTTGTTTTATATTTGTTAACTTTGTGGGGATTGCTCACGTAATGGATAATAATGACAGAAAAAATAATTAAACATATTTACACTGTTTCTAAATTAACAAAGGAAATTAAATTTCTTTTAGAAGAAACCTATCCCTTTATCTGGGTGACCGGTGAAATTTCCAACTATAGCATTCCTGCCTCAGGCCATTCTTATTTTACATTAAAGGACCAACAGGCAGTTATCAGCGCCGTGATGTTTAAAAATCAAAAACGTAAATTAAAATTTGAGCCTGAAAATGGGATGAAAATTGTCGGGATGGCAAGGCTGTCCTTATACGAACCCAGAGGATCTTACCAACTCATTTTCGAACATTTGGAGCCGGAAGGTGCAGGTTCAATGCAAGTGGCTTTTGAACAGCTTAAAAGAAAATTATCTGATAAAGGTTTTTTTGATGAATCTCGCAAAAAACCAATCCCGTTTTTACCTTCTATAATCAGTGTTATTTCTTCAGGGACTGGTGCTGCTGTACAAGATATTATCAATGTTGCCAAAAGACGATTTCCAAATTGCTGTCTTGAAATCCTGCCGGTTAAAGTCCAGGGATATGGATCGGAAATTGAGATTAGTGATGCCATAAACCTTGTTAATCAACGTTTAAAATCTGATTTAATTATACTTGCCCGGGGTGGCGGTTCTTTGGAAGATCTTAGCGCATTTAATTCAGAGATAGTGGCAAAAGCTATTTTTAAATCAACTATACCCATTATTACAGGAGTTGGTCATGAGACAGATTTTACCATAGCTGATTTTGTTGCCGATCTCAGAGCACCAACACCCTCGGCTGCAGCTGAGCTTGCACTGCCGGATAAAAATTATCTGGTTCAAAGAATTTCAGAATTACAGGAAAGCCTGAATAGATCTTTAAAAAAGAAAATTCAAACAATTAACCAGACTATTATTCATTTAAGTACAAGATTAAAAAGTCCTGAAATAGTTGTTTATGATTTTCGATTCAAACTTGAAGAGTATGAAGCAAGATTAATAAACATGATGAAACATTATGCACAATATAATAAGGAAAAATGTCTTTGGTTGTCAGAAGTCCTCCACACAAGGAAGCCTGTGAAAAAGATTTTAGAACACCGGCAATACGTAAAAACACTTTCTAAATCTTTAACACATGATTTTCAAAAAAAAATACAGGAGATAAAAACAATTCATTTAGAACTTAAGTCCAAATTGCAGGCGCTGAATCCAGAAGCAGTTTTGAAAAGAGGATACAGTATTTCAAGATTTGTTTCAGATAAGACTATGATTATAAATTCAAGGGATGTAAGAATAAATGATCTAATAGAGGTTGTCTTTTCAAAAGGGCGATTGATTACAAGGGTGGAAAAAATAAATGGTTAAAAAAAAAACATTTGAAACAGCTTTAAAAGAGCTTGAAGAGATTGTAAGGCAAATGGAGTCTGGAGATCTTTGTCTTGAAGATGCAGTCAAAAAATATGAATCAGGGATGCAACAATCTAAATATTGCCTCGATCTTTTGGATAAAACCGAGAAAAGAATATCCTTGATTACAAAAGACAATGATGGGAGCGTGAAAGAACTACCATTTGAAGATGAATAATATGAATTTTAATTTGCCACAATATTTAACAGAAAAACAAGCCCTTGTTAACCAGTATCTGAAATTGATTCTTCATCAGTATGATAAAAGACATGAACTGATTATGGCTATGGAACATTCTCTTATGGCAGGAGGGAAAAGATTGAGGCCCATCCTGTCAATGGCTACGGCCCAGGCTTGTGGAAAAGATTTTTTGATTACCCTGCCCGCTTGCTGTGCCATTGAAATGATCCATACCTATTCCTTGATTCATGATGATTTGCCGGCCATGGATAATGATGATTTGCGGCGCGGATTGCCGACCTGTCACAAGAAATTTTCTGAACCCACCGCCATCCTGGCAGGAGACGCTTTATTGACACACGCATTTAATGTCATTTCTAATCCGGAACAGGTTTTTGATATATATCCTGACTATGAAACAAGGATTAAATTGATTTCGAAAATCTCACAGGCAGCCGGGATTCAAGGAATGGTTGAAGGACAAATGCTGGATATGCAGTCTTTTCAATCAAAACAAAATAACGACTTAGACCATCTTAAAAAAATACATGCACTTAAAACAGGCAAAATGATAACCGTCAGTGTTGAAGCTGGTGCCTTAAGTGTCGGATCTGATTTAAGAACCATTAACAAACTGATTGTTTATGCAGATAAAATCGGCCTGGCATTTCAGGTCGTGGACGATATTTTGAATATTGAAGGTGATCCACAAATAATGGGAAAGGCTGCCGGGTCTGATACATTAAATGAAAAAATGACGTTTCCTGGAATTATTGGCCTTGATGCGTCAAAAAAATATGCAAAAAATCTTATAGATACCGCTATTGAAGCTATTTGGGAATTCGATGAAAAAGCAACACCTTTAAGAGCGATTGCTAATTATATTATTAACAGAGACCATTAAATAATAAAGGTTGATAAATTTTGAACCTTCTTGAACAAATAAATACCTCAAAAAACATAAAAGAGCTTTCAATAAAAGAACTTAAACTTTTGGCCAGTGAAATTCGTGAAAGGATCGTTGATGTAGTATCTAAAAACGGAGGACATCTTGCCTCAAGTCTGGGTGCGGTAGAGTTGACACTTGCTATCCACTATGTTTTTGACCTGCCAGAGGATACATTGATATGGGATGTCGGACATCAGTCTTATGCCCATAAATTAATAACCGGTAGAAATGACACCTTTGACAGTCTTCGTCAGTATAAAGGTATCTCAGGATTCTCAAAAATTAAAGAGAGCCCCTATGACGGGTTCACTGTGGGGCATTCCTCGACCTCTATTTCCGCCGGCCTTGGGATCTGTTATGCTAAATATTTAAATAATGATATGTCTGATGTTATTTCAGTTATCGGAGACGGTTCCCTGACTGCGGGACTGGCCTTTGAAGGATTGAACCAGACCGGGGATTCAAAACAAAACCTTATTGTTATTTTAAATGATAACGACATGTCTATATCAGCCAATGTGGGTGCCCTGTCCTCTTTATTAAGCCGGACTTTTTCCGCTAAATATCTTCAGTCCATGAGAAATCGATTTGGTGTGTTTTTAAAATCTTTGCCTAAAATCGGTCATGATATTTATAATATTGCAAAAAGGTCTGAAGAATCCTTTAAAACATTTGTTACACCGGGTATGTTATTTGAAGCCTTTAATTTTGACTATTTCGGACCCATTGACGGCCATAATTTAGACCATTTGATCGATATTCTGAAAAACATTAAAAATCCAAAAGATCCGATTCTTTTGCATGTTACAACTATAAAAGGAAAAGGATATGAACCTGCAGAAAAAAATCCAATCTATTTTCATGGGGTGGGATCATTTGCCGTTGATACAGGAAAGAGTAATAATAAACCTAATGGGATTCCAACGTATACCCAGGTGTTTGGATCTCAAATGCTCAAACTTGCCAGAACCAATGAAAAAATTGTTGCTGTAACGGCTGCCATGCCAGAGGGAACCGGATTAATAGAATTTTCCAAACAATATCCAAAAAGGTTTTTTGATGTTGGTATTGCAGAACAGCATGCCGTCACTTTTTCTGCAGGGCTTGCATCCAAAGGCTTAAAACCCGTTGTTGCCATTTACTCCACCTTTTTGCAAAGAGCTTTTGATCAGATCCTTCACGATGTCTGTATTGATGCCCATCCGGTTGTATTTGCCATTGACAGGGGCGGTATTGTCGGAGAAGACGGGCCCACGCATCATGGCCTTTTTGATTTTTCATATCTTCGCTGTATGCCAAACATGACAATTATGGCACCAAAGGATGAAAATGAACTGGCAAGAATGCTTGTTACGGCCGTCCAGCATGACGGACCTATAGCTTTAAGATATTCAAGGGATCTTGGAGTTGGAGTTCAAATTGATGAGAATCCAGAACCTTTGGAAATTGGAAAAGCTCAAGTAATAAATCAAGGTGATGATCTATTAATTATTGCCATAGGAAATTCTGTTGGTGAGGCCATAAAGGCAAATACATGTCTTAAGGAACAGGGTATTTTTGCAACGATCATCAATGCAAGATTTGTAAAGCCCCTGGATTCTGATCTGATTATTGAATATGCACTAAAAATTAAAAAAATTATCATCGTTGAAGAGCATGTTCTTGATGGCGGATTTGGATCTGCCGTTCTGGAGATGTTTGCAGATAAAGGCGTGACAGGATTTTTCCTGAAAAGGATTGGCATTAAAAATATATTTGTCGAGCATGGCCCCCAGAATATTTTAAGAAAAGATTATGAAATAGACAGCGATGCAATTGTAACTGCAGCTATAGACTTACATGGCAAAACAATTGAATAAAGGGTTGAAAAATAAAACCCGACTTGATGCCTTTGTCGTTGATAAGGGTTTGGTAAAATCCCGTCACCGGGCAAAAGCGCTCATTATGGCAGGCAAAGTATTGGTGAATGATTACCCTGTGGACAAGCCTGGAACACTGATTGCCAATGATGCAGCTGTCATTGTGAAACAGGATGACAATCCATTTGTCAGCCGGGGGGGACTCAAGCTTGAAGCTGCATTAAAAAGCATCCCAGTATTGGTAAAGGGGTTGACATGCCTTGATATTGGTGCTTCAACCGGGGGGTTTACTGATTGTCTGCTTCAATATGGAGCTGCTAAAGTATATGCAGTTGATGTAGGATATGGGCAGTTTGATTGGACTTTAAGGCAGGACGTGAGGGTAAAGGTTATTGAAAGGACCAATATTCGACAATTGCCCTATGAAGTAATTAATGAAAAAATGGATATAGTTGTAGCAGATACCTCTTTTATCTCTTTAAAGGTCGTTATACCGGCTGCTGAAAAATTTATGAGAGATAATACGCTGGTTCTGGCGTTGATTAAACCTCAATTTGAAGCAGGAAAACAAAATGTTGGCAAGGGGGGTGTTGTAAAGGATCCTGAAATTAGAAAATTAGTGATCAAAGATTTGAAAGTGTTTTTTAAAGAGCGTGGATATCTGGTAAATCAGGTCGTCCCCTCCCCTATTTCAGGTCCTAAAGGAAATAAAGAATATATTATATA
>JAHJDU010000012.1 GCA_018812385.1 Pseudomonadota bacterium | reverse complement strand
CATTAAATGCAATTTTAAACACGTCTTTATATTTTTTGGCAAAATGAAATGTGATGCCATCTTTAATGTGCTCAGGAAGCTGTTTAAAATCAGGCATGCACCCTTCTGGCAGAATAATCTCACGAATACCTGATCGCCGTGCTGCAATGATTTTCTCTTTTATACCGCCCACGGGAAGGACTTTCCCTGTCAAAGTTATCTCTCCTGTCATGGCAAGGGGGCGCTTGATCGCTCTTCCCGCTGCAAGAGAAACAAGAGCCGTGGTTATAGTAATCCCGGCACTTGGGCCATCCTTTGGCGTTGCCCCTTCTGGTACATGAATATGGATAAAGGCGCTATCAAAATATTTTTTATTAATTTTAAAGACCCTCAGATTTGCTCTTACATAGCTATAGGCAATGGTTGCGGACTCCTGCATCACTTCACCCAGTTTTCCTGTCAATTGAAATCCAGGAGTTTTCCCATGAACCCTTACTGCCTCAATGGTAAGGGTTACCCCGCCAAGCTGGGTCCAGGCAAGCCCGGTTACAACTCCGATGCCTGACATCAATTCTTCATGTTTAAAAATCGGCGGCCCCAATAAATCATCAAGAGCTTTAATATTGATCCTGATTTTCTCTTTTTTTTCTTTTAATATGACCACAATGCTTTTTCTGATGATCTTATTTAAAAGCTTTTCAAGACTTCTGACTCCAGCTTCCCTGGCATATCCATCAATGAGATAGCGTATGGTCGGATCTGTAATGGTGATCACTTTGGATGTCAGATTGTTTCGCTTTAAAAGCTTTGGCCACAGGTGTTTCCTGGCAATTTCCATCTTTTCTTCAGTAATATAGCCGGACAGATTAATCCTGTCCATTCTGTCCAGAAGCGGTCTGGGTATTGTATCCAGCTGATTGGCCGTGCAGATGAATAAGACTTTTGACAAATCAATCCGCAGATCCATGTAATGATCGAGAAATTCGGAATTCTGTTCTGGATCAAGCACTTCAAGAAGGGCAGATGCAGGGTCACCCTGGTAAGACATTCCGATTTTATCCACCTCATCCAGCATGATCACTGGATTGGCCACTTTCGTATCCTTTAAAGCCTGGACCAGTTTTCCGGGCAATGCCCCAACATAGGTTCTTCGATGCCCTTTAATCTCGGCCTCATCCCTCATCCCACCAAGGCTGAATCTGTAAAACTTTCTTCCAACAGCCTCTGCAATTGATTTACCAATGGAGGTTTTACCAACACCGGGAGGACCCACAAACAGGATAATGGAACCTGCAATATCTTTTTTATAAATTCCAGCAGCAAAAAATTCTATGATTCTTTCTTTTACGTCGGAAAGCCCTGAATGATCCCGGTCAAGGACATCCTCAGCCCGCTTTATATCAATATTGTCCTCGGAATAGATTCCCCAGGGAAAGGATGTAATCCAATCCAGATAATTCCGGGTAACCCCGTATTCTGAAGAGCCCGTTTCAAGCACGGATAATTTTTCAATCTCTTCATCAAACCGTTTGGTCACATGTTCGGGCGGATTTAAGTTTGCAAACTTTTCTTTAAATTTATCCACATCCGAAGTCTTATCATCTTTCTGCAGTCCAAGTTCCTTTTGGATTGCCTTAAGCTGTTCTTTTAAAAAAAATTTACGTTTGTTATCATCCACCTGAGTATTGACGTCTTTTTGTATTTTGCTTTGGAGCTTTGCAATTTCTATTTCTTTTTGCAGCAGCAGCATCACTTTTTTCATCCGGCCTATAACAGACGTGAGCTCTAAAACCTCCTGCAAATCATCACCAGAGGCTGTGGTAATGCCTGCTGCAAAGTCAGTCAGAAGCGAGGGTTGATCCGGGCTGAACATCCCCAGATATTGCCTGACTTCTTCGGAATATAATGGATTTAATGAGAGCAATTGCTTGATGGAATTAATAATTGCAATGGCATAGGCTTTTAGCTCATTTTCATTTTCTTCTATTTTTTTAAAATACTCGGCCTCGACAACAAAAGGCGGTTTGTCCGAAAGAAACCGCTTGATTCGAAATCGTTCAAGTCCCTGGGCAATAAACTGAATATTCCCCTGAACATCCACGACATTCAGCATCCTGACAACGCAGCCAACCTTGGGAAAATCCTCTTTATATACGTATTTCCCCTTTACTTCTCCCACATATGCAAGGCCCAAAAGATCTTTAGAATCTTTGGATGCCTTTATCAGCGTTTCTTCCCATCTTTTCTTGCTGACCATAAGGGGTTGAACCTGTGCCGGCAAATGAGGACGACCAGTGATGGGAATAAGATATAAAATATCCGGTTTCAGGCTTTGCTGAACCAGTTGACCATCTTTATTTTCATTTTCTTCTTCGACTATTTCCGGAGTAATAGGTTTGTTGTCATCAGTCATAAATCACCTCTTATAAAAATTGAAGTTCTAATAGCTATGAATGTTATCTTTATATAATATTAAACTAAATTCTGACAACCCTAAAATAGCAAAATTCATACCACGCTGAATTCTGGTGCAAGTTAACTCCTTTACATTTCATAACGATTAGCTAAACTGAAAAACCGCTACGCTGTAACTGCAACAAAGCACAGAATGCTTAAAAAACCACTAAACTCGATTTGAAAAAAGGCGGTTTTTTCTGGTTGAGCTTAGCTTTCTATTAAATAGAAACTTGACAGTCTGTACATGGTGATAGTAATATCCATGTAAATCATAAAATAGGATTATTGATATGCATGGTTATATCCCAAGGGTTATTGAAATAGAATTGCACAGAACGCTGAGTCGTTCACCTGCAGTAGCCATTCTTGGCCCTCGACAATGCGGAAAATCAACAACCGCCAAAATGTTGCTTAAAAATATTCCTTCAGTCTATCTTGATCTACAAGATCGGGTTGACCGCAATAAACTGACTGAACCTGAACTTTTTTTTGATCGTTACCGAGACAGGCTTATCTGTCTTGATGAGATTCAGCTCCTGCCTGAATTTTTTCCCATACTTCGCTCGGAGATAGATAAAGATCGCAGACCAGGAAGATTTTTAATTTTAGGTTCAGCCTCCCGTGATCTTATAAAGCAATCAACCGAGTCTCTTGCCGGCCGTATTTCTTATACTGATCTCACTCCATTTCTGCTTAAAGAAATTGTAAACGTCACATCGTGGTCTGATCTTTGGCTCCGGGGTGGTTTCCCTGAAAGCGTTCTTGCTGATAATGATTCAGACAGTTTTGGCTGGCGTCTCGATTTTATTCGGACATTCATGGAACGTGACATTCCCAGTCTGGGTTTTAATATTCCAATTCCGGTGATTGAGCGTTTATGGCTGTTGTTAGCACATTATCACGGACAAACGGTAAACTACCACAAATTGGCAGCAGCAGCTGACATCTCAATTCCTACTCTGAAAAAATACCTTGCCATTCTGGAACAGACATATATGGTTCGCATGCTACCACCAACCGGAACAAACCTTAAAAAGAGATTGATTAAATCTCCCAAAGTATATTTACGTGATACTGGAATACTTCATGCACTTCTTGAAATTGAAAAGTATGATTATCTCTTGGCTAATCCTGTTGCAGGAGCATCCTGGGAAAGTTTTGCCGTTGAAAACATAATAGCTCAGCATGATCGTTGGAGACCATCTTTTTTACGTACCTCCAATGGGGCTGAAATAGATTTGGTCTTAGAGCGGGCCGGGCGACATCGGCTTTTTGAGTGCAAGCTTTCAAAAGCGCCAAAACCATCTCGCGGATTCTATGAATTGGTTGACTGCATGCAGCCTGAATCAGCTTGGGTTATTGCACCTGTAGATGAACCTTATGAGATAAAGAAAGGGGTTTTTGTCTGTTCCCCAGGGCATTTAAATATGGAATTATATCAACCGGGTTTCTAAATTTGAGGGACAAGAATTTTTGCCAGCTGTGCAAACCCGATTCCTCCTTTTCCTTTTGTTATCCAGGCAGGTTTGAATGCAAGCCTGTCGTTGAATGCAAGAACATTGGCGACACCAACAGCATTGGGGAAATATTCAAACATGGGCTCATCATTGGGAGAGTCTCCAACAAAAATAACGTTTTCCTTTATTGCATCCAGATCTGTTTTAAATACTTCCTTGAATAATATCTTGGTCATGGAAAGCTTGTCATAGGCTCCAAACCATCCATTTACATGGATTGAGCTGACCTTTGCAGTTGCACCAAATTGTTCAAATATAGTGACAATCATGTCTATATCTGCTTGGGAAAGGTGAGGAACATCTTCTGCAAAATCAATGGCAAGATCGGCTTCTCTGTATGGTTGATCAGCTGAGACCACACACCCTGGAATGGACTTAAGGATCTTTTGTTTTATGGTCAAAAGTTTTTTCTGGTCCTGTTCCCGCTCCTGATCTGTTTTATAATATCTGCGGACCATTTTTTTGTCGTGGTTATCATAAACAAAGTAAAATGCGCCATTTTCACCAACAACCCCTTTAACAGGCCACATTCTGGCGATATGGTCACACCATCCAGAAGGTCTGCCCGTGATGGGGATCACTTTTATACCGGCATTGTCAAGGTCTTCCATGGCCTGGAAAGCACAGGCTGGTATTTTGCCTTCATGGGTTATGGTATCATCAATATCTGTAAGCAGATAGGTGATGGCAGACCTTTTTTCCCGCGGGAAATCGCTTATTGATTTCATCGTTATTTTATTTCACTGAATTTTATTTTCCAGGAAAAATAGCGGCAAATGGCTGAACTATGCTATTTTTCTTTTTCAATCAGAGTTTATTTTTCTTTCTCGATCAGACCTTTTACAAACCATCTTTGCATGAACAGCACGACCAGAACGGGGGGCAGCATGACAAGGAGGGTTGCACAAAGGGCAATATTCCACTCAGGCAGATCATCAGCCTGGGGAATCAGGTTTTGAAGACCGATGACAGCAGTTGTCATTTTAGGATTGGTGGTGATAAGCAGGGGCCAAAGGTATTGATTATATCCATATACAAATTCAATGACCACAAGGGCGGCAATATTAGTCTTGGACAAAGGAAAAAGGATTTTCCTGAAAAAGGTCATGGGGGATGCCCCATCCATTTTTGCGGCCTCACAAAGTTCTTCCGGAACGGTCAGGAAAAACTGCCTGAACAAAAAAGTACAGGTTGCCGATGCCACCAGGGGCAGAATGAGTCCGGCATGACTGTCAAGCAGACTCCAATTCAGATTAATGGTTATGTCATTACCCGTAAACCACGACAAAATTCCATCCAGGTGCAGAACATTGCACAAAGCCTGGATTGGATTGAGGACATTTGCAGCCATTTCATAGGTGGGAAGTATCCTGACTTCCACGGGGAGCATTAATGTGCAGAAAACCGAGGCAAAAGCTACAACCCTGAATTTATAATCAAAATAAACAATGGAAAAGGCACCGATCATGGATACTGCTATTTTGCCCACAGTGATCCCGGAAGCCATAATAACGGAATTTAAAATCTGGGTCCCAAGATCTCCCCTTGACCAGGCTTCTTTCATATTGACCATAAACTGGTCCCCGGGGATGAGCGGCATGGGCACTTTGGATACTTCTTCCAGAGGCAGGGTTGCCGCAATCAGGCTGTAAAGTATTGGAAATCCAACAATAAATATTCCCATCAGTAAAAACACATAGGTAAAAAAATCAAGTATCGGTGTTTTTTCAACCATAATATTTATCCACCATACTGTACCTTTTTTTCAACAAACCTGAACTGAAGAAAGGTGATAACAATGAT
>JAHJDU010000108.1 GCA_018812385.1 Pseudomonadota bacterium | reverse complement strand
CGAAAAGTTGCCCATATACAAGGCGCAAAAAATCTTGAAACCGGAGTGTACTACTGTACATGAGGCCCGATTTATAATTTGGCAAAATTTTGCAGCAACGCAGTAGATGGGTGAGTTTTCGTTCAAACACTGATTAATAAATAATGGAGAGACATATAATGCCAAAAACAAATTATTGGGCTGACAATTATGTTGAAAAACTGACAAGTGCAGAACTTGCTTTACAACACATACGACCCGGCCAAAGAGTATTTATCGGCTCTTCCTGCGGAGAGCCCCAACATCTTGTCAAAGAGTTATCAAAGGCCTCTGTCAGATTTACAGATCTTGAAATTGTCAGATTACTTTGTATTGAAAGAGGCCCTTTGACACTGGTTGCCAACCGGTCTCATTCCCAGCAGTTTAATATCCGATCCTTCTATCTGGGCTCAGGATACCCGGAAAAAATTCATCGGGATAAAAGATTTACTACACCCATTAACCTTTCCCAGATTCCCCATTTGTTCAAATCAAAAATGATGCCCATAAATGCTGCCCTGATCCAGGCTTCCCCGCCCGACGATTTCGGGTGGATGAGTCTAGGGGTATCTGTTGACATCACACTTGCTGCCTGTGAATCTGCCGATATTGTTATTTGCCAGACAAATTCGAATATGCCAAGGGTATTAGGCAGAAGTTTTATCCATGTCAACGACGTGGATCATATTGTTGAACATGATGAAGACCTTCTAACAATACAACCCCTTCCTGAACTTGAAACTGCCAATACCATTGCCAGACATATATCACGGCTGATTGCTGACGGTTCTACCCTGCAAACAAGCCTGGGCATAACAAATGGGGCTCTGATGCTTTGCCTGTCAAAAAAAAATGATCTGGGTATCCATTCTCAATATCTATCAGACGGACTAATGAGACTTTTTTCCATGGGGGTTATCACCAATAAAAAAAAAGGTTTTAATGATGGGAAACTTGTGGCCGGAAGTGCCGTCGGATCAAATCATCTCTATGAATTTATTAATGACAACCCCTCCATTGAATTTCATCCTTCAGATTATGTCAATAACCCTTCTATTATTGCCCGGCATAATGATATGGTCTCTTTAAATACTGCCATGGCCATAGATCTGACAGGACAGGTTGCAGCAGATGCCCTTCCCTATAATAATTATACGGGCATTAACGGGCTTCTTGATTTTACCAGAGGAGCTGCCATGTCAAAGGGCGGAAAATCCATCCTCATGCTGACCTCAACATCTGATAATGGCAAAAAAAGCCGTATCATTCCCAATTTATATGATATTGCCGTGGTTGTTCCCAGAGGAGATGTTCAATTTGTTGCAACGGAATATGGTGTGGTAAACCTTTTTGGCAAAACCCTCCAGGAAAGGGCCATGGCCCTTATCAGTATTGCCCACCCGGATTTCAGGGACGAACTCTTTTCAAAAGCCAAGGAGCTTAACCTGATTGACATCGACAGAAAGCTTAAACAGGCCATTAAAGGGGTTTATCCTTTAAAACTTGAAGAAACCATTGCCATAAAAAATATTTCCATCATGTTCCGGCCTGTCAAACCCATTGATGAAAGAGGGGTCCAGGAACACTATTATACAATGAACCGAAGAGATATTATCTCAAGATTTTTCCATGAAAAAAAGAGTTTTGTTCATGATCAGATTGATACAACTTTTGAAATAGATTATATCAATGACCTGACCATTGTTGCTACTATTGGAGAACTGGGATTTGAAAAAATCATTGCTGTTGGTGAATATTTTAAAAATGCCATCACTAATATGGCTGAAATTGCATTCTCAGTCTCCAGGGAATACCAGGGAATGGGAATCGCAGAAATCCTTCAGAGAAAACTGGCAGAAGCTGCCAGGGACAATGGAATTAAAGGACTTGTAGCTTATACCTCTCCTGAAAATAAAGGAATGATAAAATTATTTCAAAAGCTTCCTTATAAGATAACATCAAAAAAAGATGAGGATATGATTATTTTAAATTGCCTGTTCTCTGAACTCAAATAATTATTTTTTTAGGAGCAATGCAACAGATTCAATATGATAGGTATGGGGGAACATATCTATTGGTTGAATTTCCTTGATCTCATATTTAGGGGCCAGCATTTCAAGATCCCGGGCAAGGGTTGCCGGGTTGCAGGACACATAGACAATTTTTTCAGGACTAATTAAAAGTACCTGTTGAACAACATCCTTATGCATCCCTACCCTTGGCGGATCTATAATCATCACATCTGGTTTTTGTTTTAATCGTGGCAGGACATCCTTGATATCCCCTTCAAAGAATTCACAGTTTTCAATTCCATTCAGACCTGCGTTCTGTTTTGCATCAATAACGGCACTTTTCACAATCTCGATGCCATAGACCATTTTTGCCTGGTCTGACAGCCATATGGGAATGGTGCCCGTTCCGGAATAAAGATCCATCACAATTTCATTACCCGTCAAGGCTGCATATTCCGATACTTTTGAATATAATTTTTCACAAGATCTGGTATTGGTCTGAAAAAATGAATTAGCTGATATTTTAAATTCAAATTTTCCCAGTTTTTCTTTTATGTGATCTTCACCATAAAGGATAATTTCTTCCTTACCCGTTGAAATGCCTGATTTTGCATCAGTTATATTATTCAGTATGGATTGAACCTGGGGATATTTTTGTGCCAGCAAGTCTGCAAGATTTTGAACCACGTCAATCTTTTTTACCTTGGTTACAACATTAACCATCCATGTATCAAAGGCCACGGAATGTCTGAGCATTAAAAACCGCCAGAACCCCTCATGGCTCTTTAAATCATAGGCAGGCAGTTCTGATCCTTTTATGAATTCTCTAACATCTTCCAGGATCTTATTGCCCAGGGCTGGCATAATCTCACACTGCTTAATATCAATAACCTTGTCAAAGGTTCCAGGCACATGAAGCCCTATGCCAAAATCCTTTTTAATCTCATCGTTTTCAAGTTCCAAAGGCAAAAGCCACCTTTTTGAGGAACAGGAAAACTCCATTTTATTACGATATTCATAAATCTTGTCCGAAGGGATCACATCGTTTACCTGGACATCCTTTAGTCCACCAATATGTTCTATGGATTCTATCACATGCCGTTTCTTATATTCCAGCTGGAGATCATAGCCGATCTGCTGCCATTTACATCCCCCGCAAAAATTATTGTACAGGCATTTTCCCTGGTTTCTTAAGGCAGATGGCTTTAAAATTTTTATCAGTTTTCCCTCTGCCCAGGATTTTTTCTTTTTGGTAATTTTTGCAAATACCAGGTCTCCGGGAACACACCGGTCAATAAAAACCGAAAAATTATCAGGTTTTGCAAGCCCCTTACCACCAAAGGCAAGGTCTATGATTTCCAATTCATAAGTTTTTCTTTTCTTAATTGTCATAATCCATATTTCTTTTTAACTAACCATATTGTTTTAACTAACCATATTGTTTTTAACTAAATGGTTCATCCGGATTTTCAAAACTTGATATTATAAGGGTTTAATGGCATAAAGACAAGGTATGAAAAAAAGCGCTATAAACATTGAATTTATATCCGGAGGATTTTCACTTAAAGGGATTCTGCACCTGCCAGGGGTAAAAAACCCGCCCCTGATTGTAGGCTCCCACGGCCTTGAGGGCTCAAAAGAGTCGGCAAAACAAAAGATTCTGTCAAAACTTCTTGTCCGAAACGGCATTGCCTTTTTCAGGTTTGATCACAGGGGCTGCGGTGAAAGCCAGGGAGATTTTATCAAAGACACTTCCCTTGAAAAGCGAACCTGTGATTTCATAAATGCAGTAAAGCATATTCTATCCCTGGGAAAAACAAGCCGGAACCTGGCAGTTTTCGGATCCAGCCTGGGGGGTTCCACCTGCATAAATGCATGGGAAAAACTTTTAAAAATGGATATCAACCTTTGCGGGGCAGTGCTGTGTTCAGCCCCGATAAAGAGCCGGACTATTGAAAATATCCCAATGGAGGCCAATGGAAACCGGCCTGCCCTGCCCTTAAGTTTTTTCAAACACAACCTTATCTTTGATCTTCAGGCCAAAGCCAGCCAGCTTTTCAATGTGATGATTTTCCATGGAGATGCCGACCAGGTGGTGCCGGTTTCAAATGCCTATGATATCTATGCCCTGGCAAAAGAACCCAAACGCTTG
>JAHJDU010000107.1 GCA_018812385.1 Pseudomonadota bacterium | reverse complement strand
CCGCTGAATAGCTCTGATCTTTCAGATTTTATTTAGTGTGACATCCGGAACAGCTTACAGGCCCATAGGTTTCGCCTGCCTTTTTTCTGTCTTTATGGCATTTGAGGCAGGTCCCATTCATAACCTGTTTTTTCTTAAGCACCCCTTTGTCTTTAGCTGCCTGGAGTGATCCAGGTTCCCTGGAAAAATCTTTATGACAAACCATACAATCATTGACAACACCATGGTGCATATGATGGGGAAATGTAATATTTCCCATTTTTCCGCCTTGAAGAACAATTTCTTCCTTGCCTTTGCTGTTAGCAAAAACTATGGCAGACGATAAAATCAATAATACTAAACAAAACAATATCAACCGCTTATTCATCATCATTTCCTCCCTATCAAAACAAATTTATTTTTATTAAAATCTGGAAATTTTCTAAATGTTTATCAGTTTTTATGATTTCGATCTAGGTGCTCAACTTTTTTGTCCTATTTAACAATTTGATAATAGCATCAATATTAACAAAAAATCAACTTGTTATCCACAACCTGACACACCATCTTTAATTCAAATTTGATCAAAGTTATGATGAATAAAGTCACAGTTTTTTTTGTGGGAAATTGTAATAAAAACGTAATATCTAAAACTCAGGCCATTGCCAAGGGCAGACGCGAGAGCCATTATTTCATGCAGATCTTGAAAATTTTTCCTGTCCCCAGAAAATCGCATAGTTCTTGACAATATTCTTATCTTACTCTATAAGTTTCTGGCTGGAATAATGACCTTAATAATAATTATAGAATTTATATGAAACATACCCTGTTAAATACAATAGAAGGCAGGCTGCTGTTAAGCGGTATTTTTTTAAGTCTTCTGCTCATGGCTTTTATCGGATTCTTTGGTATCACTGAAAGTCAAACAGCAAAAACCCTTGCTCTTGTTTTTATTGCCCATACCTTTGGCGGTAGGGCTGCCGGTATTGGCCTTTGTATTCTCCACGGATATGGAGCCCTTCCCACCATTATATATAATTTTTATATTGAAGTTCTCATTGTCTGTTTCACCTATGCCGGCTTTGTGTTGAGCACCACCAATTATCTGAAGATTGAATGGTTGAACAAATTAATGAACCGGCTGGCTGAAAAGGCCCTTGAAAAAAAAGAAAAGATAAAACCCTTTGGCTGGATCGGTATTTTTTTCTTTGTCATGGCCCCTCTCCCCGTGACTGGGCCTGTGGTGGGCTCCATTATCGGATACATGCTCAGATTAAGCCTGTTCAGGAATTTTTCCGCCACTTTTCTAGGCACCTTGTCTGCCATCATTGTCTGGTTTTACTGTTTTGATTTTTTAGAGCAGCGCTTTCACATGATCCAGTATCTTTTTGCTGCCATTGTTATTATTGTATTGATTCCTTATTTCAAAAAAATAAAAAAATTCATTGTCAATCGTTCGGATATAGAGAAAAATTAAAAACCACTCTATTTTTAAAATAATATACCAGAAAGCCTTGATTGATTCTCTATCTTATAAACTTTATGACTCATAGGCATTTTCAAGTATTTTAAAATAATCTTCCCGTCCAAGTTTCCTTGGATTTGAAGGCGTTGAATTATTTTCAAATGACATTTGGGAAATTTTCTCAAACTGGTCTTTTCCAATTTTCAAATCCTTAAATAATGGAATCCCAAGTCTCTTTGATAACGCCTTTATGTTTTGGATAAAAAACCTGGCTGCACTCATGTCATCAGCTTCATCAATCCCGGTCTGCCTTGCAAGTGTTGCCATTTTCACAAAGCAGTCTGGCAGATTATAGGAAAGCACGTGGGGCAGAAAAATCGAATTGGCCACGCCATGGGGAATATCATACAAAGCCCCGATGGACTCGGAGATACAATGGACGGCTGTTACATCGGAATTACCAAAGGCAAATCCTGCTATGGTTGAGCCAAACATAAGATTTTCACGGTGTGTATGATGATTTTTAATATCATCATATGCCCCTTCAATAGCGCCTAATATCAATCTTACCGCCTTGACGGCATGATTATCTGTAATAAGGGTGGCAGGTTTTGAAAGATAGGCTTCAACTGCATGGGTCAGGGCATCAAGACCTGTGGATGCGATAATATCTGGAGGCAGGGTTTTGATCAAATCCGGGTCGACAATGGAAACGGCAGGATACATTTTAGGACCTTTGATACTCATTTTAAATTTTCTTTTTACATCTGTAATCACTGAAACCCAGGTGACTTCACTTCCCGTACCGCAGGTTGTGGGAATGGCCAGGAAGGGCAAAGGATCATTCTTATATTTTTCTTTCCCTTCATAATCTTCAATGCTGCCATGGTTGGCTCCAAGAAGCGCCAGGGCCTTTCCTGCGTCAAGGGGGCTTCCCCCGCCAAATCCAATGACCAGATCAGGATTCAGCTGACGTATTTCCACAGCAATATTATTGATGGTATCGGATTTCGGGTTTGCCTCAATTTCATCAAATATTTTGATCCCGGGAAGCTGTGTCAATACATTTTTCAGCAAACCTGCCTGAACAATTCCCTTATCCGTGACAAGAACCGGATTCTTGGCTTTCATGTATTCATCAATGATTAATTTAAGATTGCCAATTTCTCCTGACCCGAAATAGAGTCTTGCCGGCATATGAAAAAGCATAAGTATGATCTCCTGTAATAATAGTTATTTTTGCATTAAAACAAATTTGATTGAAAGTCGAGCTTTTTGTTTATTTAAAAATCTGATTTGAACATTTTCATTTTAACTGGTAAATATAAACCTCAACTTTCAAATGAAAGGAAAACGTATGGATATCAAAATTAATTATTGCTCAGTCTGAAACTATGAACCAAGAGCTGCCGGTCTGGCTGATACCATAAAAAAAGAATTGGGCATATCACCCGAACTGATTCCTGGATCAAATGGGGTATATGAAGTGATTGTGGATGGGAAAATTGTTTTTTCAAAATATCAGACCAAAAGATTCCCGGAGAATGATGAAATCATTGCCTTGATACAAAATGATTCGTAAAAACTAAAAATGGCTGCTTTGTTTGAAAGCAGCCATTTTCAGAAAAGGAAAAAAAGATGAAAAAATTAATTTTTGTTATGTTAATTATTAATAAAAGCAATTGGCGTGCCACCCTCTTTTATTTTAATTCATAAAAATCATAACATTCTTATTTTATTTGATTTTTTAAATGTTTTTTCTCTAATTTTTTACTTTCTGAAATTTTCTTTAACCTTTTATCATCATTTTATCCCATTAAAGTTCAAAATTTTGAACTTTAAAATGGCTGAAATTATTTAAAATAATGTAACGACTTGAAATAAAAGAATAAAAAATGAGTTGTTGGTCAGTTTAAAAAAATAAACTTACAGGAACCCAGCATGGACATGAATCGCCTATAAGTTTAATTTCCAAATATTTAATATCTATATTGATCTGTTTTATAAGGTCCGTTGATAGGGATCCCGAGATAATCCGACTGCTCCTGGGTCAGCTGTGTCAGGTTTACAGAAAGATTTTTCAAATGTAACCTTGCCACTTCTTCATCAAGTTCCTTTGGCAGG
Organism: Pseudomonadota bacterium; assembly: GCA_018812385.1. GTDB lineage: Bacteria > Desulfobacterota > Desulfobacteria > Desulfobacterales > Desulfobacteraceae > Desulfobacula. Next base: position 3,097 of record JAHJDU010000107.1, on the reverse strand, counting down.
GTATACACTTTAATTTCAAGATCTTCTTTTGCCAGTTTAATCTGGGCCAGGGTCTGGTTTGAAAAGCTATTGCTCATCACAAAGCTTGGGTGGCCTGTTGCACACCCGAGATTAACAAGTCTTCCTTCAGCAAGAACGATGACAGACCGACCGGATTCTAATGTCCACTTATCCACCTGGGGTCTGATATTTATTTTCACGGCCCTGGGATTATTATCCAGATAACTCATTTCTATTTCATTATCAAAATGTCCGATATTACAGATAATGGATTCATCCTTCATCTGTTCAATGTGTTCACCTTTAATAACATGGTAATTCCCTGTTGCTGTCACAAAAATATCTCCATGTGGGGCAGCCTCTTCCATTGTCACTACCCTATAGCCTTCCATGGCTGCCTGGAGTGCGCAGATAGGATCAATCTCAGTGACCCAGACAATGGCACCATACCCTTTCATGGATGCGGCACACCCTTTGCCTACATCACCATATCCGGCCACAACAATAGTTTTACCGGCGAGCATGACATCAGTGGCTCTTTTGATCCCGTCTGCAAGGGATTCCCTGCATCCATAAAGATTATCAAATTTTGATTTGGTCACGGAATCATTGACATTAATGGCAGGAAAAAGCAGCTCATTTTTTTCGGCAAGCTGGTACAGTCTGTGAACACCCGTTGTTGTCTCTTCTGATACACCCCTTATTTTTTTAGCAATATGGGTCCATTTTTTGGGGTCTTCCTGAAAGCTTTTCCTCAAGCGGTCCATCAAACATTTCTCATCCAGACTATTGGTTTTATGATCAAGCACAGAAGGGTCCTTTTCCACTTTCACGCCCTGATGCACATAAAGGGTTGCATCCCCTCCATCGTCAACAATCATATCAGGCCCTGAACCATCCGGCCATATCAGTGCCTGTTCCGTGCACCACCAGAATTCCTCAAGGGTTTCACCTTTCCATGCAAATACTGCTGCAGATCCTTTTTCTGCAATGGCTGCCGCAGCATGATCCTGGGTTCAAAAAATATTGCAGGTTGCCCAGCGAATATCAGCTCCCAGCTCATAAAGTGTATCAATGAGCATGGCCGTCTGAATGGTCATATGAAGACTGCCCATGATTTTCAAACCCTTAAAAGGCTTTTGGGAACCATATTTTTTCCTGATGGCCATCAGTCCAGGCATCTCTTTTTCTGAAAGCTGCATGTCTTTATGTCCCTCTTCTGCAAGGCCAATATCTTTAATCCTGTATTTCAGGCTAAGGTCAAGATCTATGTAAGAAGAATCTTTACTTGGTTGTAACATTTCATACTCCTTATTATTTTTTTAAAATAAACATATCAAAACATGTTGATATGTTGTTTTTATACAAAATACAAGTATTCCTTTTTGATGTCAATAAAAAAAGCCGCTTAAACTTAAAATTTCAAGTTCAAGCGACTCTTGTAAACTAAAACTATTACAATATAAATTATATTCCGGCCAGATCCCTTATTTGATCAGCTCTGTCTATTCTTTCCCAGTAAAAATCAGGATCTTTTCTTCCAAAATGGCCATAGGATGATGTTTTCCTGTAGATCGGACGAAGAAGATCAAGCGTGCTGATGATTGCAGCAGGTCTTAAATCAAATACGGATTTAACAATCTCAATTGCTTTGGATTCGGATATTTTTCCCGTCCCCATGAAATTGACAAGAAGGGAGACTGGTTGGGCAACACCTATTGCATAGGCCACCTGAACCTCGCATTTATCTGCGATTCCTGATGCAACAATGTTCTTTGCCACATATCTACCCATATAGGAGGCGCTCCTGTCGACTTTTGAAGGATCTTTTCCAGAAAAGCAGCCACCACCATGACTGCCCTGGCCACCATAGGTATCTACAATAATTTTTCGCCCTGTAACACCGCAGTCTCCCATGGGGCCGCCTATAACAAAGCGTCCTGTGGGGTTAATAAAAAATCTTGTGTCCCCGTCTATCATATCTTCTGGAATCACTTTTTGAATGACTTCTTTTATTATGGCAGCCTTTAAATCGTCATAGGACACATCAGGAGAATGCTGGGAAGAGACAACAATAGTATCTACCCTTTTGGGCTGACCTCCGTTCATATATTCAATGGTTACCTGGGATTTTCCATCAGGTCTTAAAAAATCCAGAGCACCATTTTTTCTGACCTGGGCCAGCCGCTTGGTCAGCCTATGGGCATAAACAATCGGCATGGGCATCAGCTCCGGAGTTTCGTTAGTGGCAAACCCGAACATGATTCCCTGATCACCGGCCCCCTGTTCTTTATAAAGCCCGGCCCCTTCATCAACCCCCTGGGCAATGTCGGGCGATTGCTGGTCAATACTTGTAATAACCGAGCATGTCTGCCAGTCAAATCCCATGTTTGAGGAATTATATCCAATGTCTTTTATGGTACTTCTGACCACCTCGGGAATATCCACATAGCAATCCGTGGTAATTTCTCCTGCAACCAGTGCAAGACCTGTGGTAACCAATGTCTCACAGGCAACCCTGCATTTTTTATCCTGGGCCATGATGGCATCAAGAATACTGTCCGATATGGCATCCGCCACTTTATCAGGGTGACCTTCTGTTACAGACTCAGATGTAAACATATAAGATTGTTTTTCTGACATTTCAAACTCCTTTTATCTCAAGATAACTATTTTTATTAATAAAAAATTTTATGCTAAGGGTATAATTAATAAGTTTTTATTTTCTCTTTGTCAATGATACCAGCCCAATCTTGGGCCATATTTTTTTAATTTTTTAGAAAAGTCATAAATAACTTGACAATTATATCATAATTTTGATTCTTTGATTACAGGCCGAATGATTTCAATTCATGGAACCATGAAAAAGGTTGAAGATATTGCTATTGTGGATATCGATACAGATGATATCAATTTTGCAAAAGAAGCGGTTAAGGATTGTTATAATGTACTAAAGGGTTTCCCTGTAATATTAAATCAACAGATTCGATTTACGGGGAAATCCTCATTTCATATATTTTGTCAATTGTCTCGAAAAATGAATATTGATTCAATACGATTAATGTTGACAAAGATATTTAGAAATTCATCAGTGGTT
>JAHJDU010000106.1 GCA_018812385.1 Pseudomonadota bacterium | reverse complement strand
TTGAACTCTTTTAAGGTACGCGTTCTGACAGACTGGCTCTTGTTACCGTGCAGGGCAGCGGCACTGATCCCTTTTTCAACAAGCTTTTCCGCAAGCTTGTTAGCCCCGTGTTTTGTGCGGACAAAGACCAGTATCTGGGCCCAACGTCCCTGGGTGATAAGGTGGATGAGAAGAGCTCGTTTATCAGGCCGGCTCACCAGATGTACTTTCTGGACAATGGATTCTGCCGCTGTATTGCTGGGTGTCACCTCTATATATTCTGGTTCTTTAAGCATTATTTTGGCAAGATCCCGGATCTCTTGGGTGTAGGTGGCGGAAAACAGCATGGTCCTTCGTTCTATTGGAACAAGATCAAGGATTTCGGAGATCTCCGCACTGAATCCCAGGTCCAGCATTCTGTCTGCCTCGTCAAAAATCAGAAACTCTATCCGGGAAAGATCCAGACCCTTATGATTGGCAAGATCCAGAAGGCGGCCCGGTGTGGCCACAAGAATATCAATGCCGCGCCTCAGTCGATCGATCTGGGGTTTTATAGTAACCCCGCCATAAACCACGGTGCATCGCATGGACACCTTCCTTGCATAGGCTTTTATGCTGTCCCCCACCTGAAGCGCAAGTTCCCGCGTTGGTGCCAGGACAAGGGCCCGGGGATGTCTTTTATTGCCGTCCTGCCAGCTCAGGATTTCAACCAGGGGGAGTGCAAATGCATCTGTTTTTCCCGTTCCTGTCTGGGCACGGGCAAGAATGTCCCGTCCGCCGAGAATAGCCGGAATGACCCGGGTCTGAATGGGAGTGGGGGTAGTATAGCCCTTGGACTTAACGGCTTTAAGCAGTTCGACCCGAAGGCCAAGTTCATCAAATGACATAAAATATCCTTACTCGCCCGTCCTTAGGCAAAGGCATTGGGGATGTTTCTAACCGAAAGTTTTCTTCGGTGGGCGCGCCGACAGGGCGTGATGCAAGCACAATACGGCGGTTTGTTTTTTCAATTTTTCCCATGATGTTTCCTCATTTTGTTAAAGACTCAACTTTTGGTGTTCAAAAAGATCATGACGCAAAATATAACCCATAAATATAATTATTCAAGAAGGCAAATATCCTGTGCAGTCCGGTTCGCATTCATTTTTTGTAAACTTAGCTCGAATATCTATTTCTTTTTTTAAGGTAATAATGCCAGAAATAATACGAGGCAAGAGAGCGTAATGGTCTCCATTTCTCAGCCAGCAAAATCAAATCTTCTTTTGTTTTAGCATTACATAGCTCCTTCGCAGCATTAATGACTGCTACATCCCCAAATGGAAAAATATCTTTTGCTTTGAGGCAAAACATTAAATATATATCAGCAGTCCAAGGGCCTATACCTTTTATGCTTATGAGCTGCTTTTTTACTTCAAAATAGTCTATATCCTGTAATTGTTCTAAATTTATATGCTTTTTTATTATCGCAGATGATAAAGCACGAAGATATTTAGACTTTTGCCGGCTTATCTGGCAATTTCTCATTTCTTCATTTGTAAGGTTTAAAATGTTTGTTGGAGTAAATTCCGGCAAATATTGATTTAGTTTTAAAAAATGTGCATTTGCTGAAGCCAGGCTTACCTGTTGTTCCAGTATTATTTTTGAAAGTGAAATAAAACCTTGCGGTCTTGTCCAGTTAGGTGGGGAGCCATATTTATTATCTATGAAAGCGAATATGTCATCTGTAATTATCAGTTTATCAATATCTTTTCGGTTAACAATATCATTCATTTGTCGGTCCAATCTGGCTATTATTGGTTGAAAGAAGAATTTATTTATTTTTTTTATATTTAGCATATTTGGTGTATGACGGAAAACCTTAATTATTCGAATAATTGATTTAAAACTCACTGGAATTCTGATAAGGTGATAGCATACAGATATGAAAAAGAATGCCACCTTTGTTCAACTTATACAATAATGACTTTCAATCTCAGGTTCGGCCTTGCCGATGATGATGCAAATTCTTGGCAAAACCGGAAACCATAAGGAGTTATCATGAAAATAAAAAAGATACTTTGGCCTACTGATTTTTCAGGCAATGCTGAAAAAGCGTTTCCCTATGTTCAATCTTTAACCAGGCAATATGGTTGTGAAATACATGTGGTCTACGTTATTCAGGATATTGCACATATTGGGCCATGGTATGGGGAATTTGGGGAAAGCCATATAAATGACCTTATGGGTTGGGCTCACAAATCTGCAACAAAAAGGCTGGATCAAATTTGCGACAGATATATGGATGGATGCTCTTTATATGTTCAGCATATTGCTGTGGGAGATCCTGCGGAAGAAATTTTAAAATTGATCGACCAAGAGCAAATAGATATAGTCGTTATGGCCAGCAGCGGCGAAAAGGGAAAATTTCGTTTTGGATCTGTAACTGAAAAAGTTTTGAAGAATTCTCCAGTCCCTGTGACTGCAGTCCCAATTGTTCCGGATATTCCTGCCTGATAAATTGAATTGAAAATTTTGAATAAAAATTAAAAGGTTTTTTTCAACCCATTGTTGAAGATAAAGCCATACCCGCTAAAAGAGACGTTCCATTCTTTAATAAATTTACCATCTGTATAAGATGATACCACCTGATTCCAGAACACCAGAGCAGATTTATTTTTTAAACTCACTGCAACTTCCCAATTACCGGGTAACTTTTCAAATACATGTTCAGCCAATCTGCGACCATAACCTTTTTTTTCATGATTTTTTTGAATGTAGAATTCTGCCACTGCAAGGCCTTTTGAGTTGAACCGCAAGTGCTTATTGACCATGGCGAAGCCGATAATAGTGTCTGATTTTTTTAGAATGTAAATATACCGGTCATCAGCAATAGAATAGAGTTGTAAATTTTTCAGTGCGACTTTACACCAGGACTCAACATCATGAATTAAAAAAAACTGACTCATATAATCCAGATACTCTCTAAAGATTGGTTTGATTTGGTTAATTGTTTGAATTCGGGTTATCATTATTTCTCAATCCGCCTACAAATTCTAAATCTCTGGCTGCTCAAGCATCATAGATTGCGTTATTTTTATATCATAGTCCGTTTAAGTGGCTTTGAACCTTAGTTTTCTATATAAAACTTATGGTTTTACAATTGTAAACAAGTTTTTATTTTCCTTTTTGATAATTCCTCTTTCAAAAAAAGTATTCATAATTTCATCATATTTTATTTCGTACTCGCTGTTAAAGTAAAGATCGACAGTCTCTTTAAACCAATAAGTATCCATAAGGTATGGGAAAAGATCTTTTTCTTTTATGCTCTTTTTCATTAAAAGAGTATAAACCAAGATTCTTTTAATCAGATCATTACCAATTAGGTCCCGGTCAAGTAAATACCTTTGAATTTTTTCTTTGCTTTTTAATATCGCTTTTTTTAAATTGCTGAATGGCCTGCCATGGCCTGGATAGATTCTTTTTACATCAAGAGATTCAAGTTTCTGAAGAGATTCCTGGGCATGGAACAATGCCATGCTCCCTTCAATACGAAGGGTCATTACTGCCATATCATCCTCCCAAAGCGTATCAGAAGATATGAGGATTTTTTCCTGGCTGTTATAAAGAACAATGCCGTCAGAAGCATGCCCGGGAGTATAAATCACTTGAAATCTGTGCGGGCCAATGGCGATAATATCGCCATCTTCCAAAGTCTTGGTGCATTTAAAAAAATCAGCTTCCTGGTTATAGTATTTCCACCATGTAGACCAATCATCCTGAGCATCGATAAAATATTTACCGACTTTGTGCAAAGCAATGTCACACCCGGATTTTTGCTGAATAATATGATTGCCACCTATATGATCACAATGAGTGTGGGTGTTGATAATCAAGGAAACATCAGAAAGGTTTACACCAAGCCCAGATATTAATCTTTGAGTTTCATCGAAGTCAGAAAGATATCCTGTATCTATAAGGGTCGGCGATTTAGATCGATAAACAAAGTGATTTGAATTTAGATATCCTCTTTCGATAAAAAACAGATCTTTTAAAATTTCATTTTTTAACATAAGTTCATTTCACTATTTGACTAACGACAAAATTTGTGGTTTTTCCGCAGCATTTTTCATCAGTATCCTTTCTTTATTTTTGAATTGAAGGCCAACAATACTTTTAGAACCAAAAAGACTTTATGTCCATAAAAAACCGCGGGGCTAAAACCCAGGGCATGCCTTGGATGCCATTATTAGTTTCGGATTAAAAGTCCGGTTAAATATGTACAGGTGATGGTCAGACATTATTAAATATTTTTGAATTATCCATATTTGATCACATGTTTTTCAGCCCATTGAGTTTTTTTAACAGGACATCGTATTCATCTTCATACTCTAAAAGGTCCACCATTACGGGAGGCTTGGTGGAATGGGCAGGAAGACGTGCCTCTGTTTCACGGATAAGTATGTCCAGTTCTTCCAGGCGTTTTTTTATATCCTCGATTGTGTCCGGCATATTAATAATTTACTCCTGCGGCTTTTACAAACTGCGCACTATGGGAATGACATGGTGTTACCCCATATACCATTTTACAGGACGGGCATTGGGATTCCATGTATGCCATTTGAAATTCAGCGTCACAATTTGTACATTTAATTTTAAGTTCCGCACCAAGAGGGCTTGTATTAAACCCCATGATTCTGATTTTATCCACAATTTGTTTTCCAGATTGAAATGCATCGCTACAGCCGTCATGCATGATGTCTTCCTCCATTTTTTGTTAATCTTAAATAAAAATTAACAAAAAAAGAAATATAATGAATTGATCTGAATCAAGAAAAATAAAAATAATTTGTCAAAGCACGATTCTTTCTTCAGCTGCATTGTACAATCTTTTTTAAAGGCGAGACTACAGTCATAATTTCCAATTTTTCTGCCATAAATCCGCCCAATACATTAAATCTCGAATACTATTATTTATATATTACATTAACGTGGAAGGATGGCGTATGGTATCGTTTCAGGTTCATATATTTGAATACGGTTTATCAAAAATATGTAAAACCTTTTATGTTCTGAAATCTTATTGTTTTACAACTAAGTTTTGAATTGATATTTGTATGATACGCCATCATTAAATGATAAAGGTTTTTAAAAGTGAAAAAGAAAGAAATAACAACTTCAAATACTATTTTAGGAAAAGATTCAGATTTCGAAGGGAATATAAAATTCTTTGGAACTCTATTAATACAAGGAGCTTTTAAAGGAAAAATTTATGGAGAAGGAACTGTTACTATCGACAAAGATGCAACTATAAGATCTGATATTCATGCCTTAGAGGTTAATGTTCATGGAACGATATTTGGTAAAATGTCCGCTGAGAATAAAATCCATGTATATAAATCTGCAAAAATTTATGGTGATATCGAGGCACCAGATATCCAAATTGAAAAAGGCGCTTTAATTAAAGGAAAATGCCACACACATAAAATTGATCTGCCGAATGAAGAGGAACTGGCTATAATTAATACAGATTAAGAGACTATGGATCCCTTTTTTATCGTGCAAGAGTACTATCCAATCTCATTCATTAAAACATCATGAACCTCTTTGCTTTTAATCCTCAGGCAGCTCATGGTGATTGATGGCGATGAATGGTTGTAATCGTGAGAAATTTTTATCACATTGACACACCATCAAGCGAACAACGTACGTTAAAATTACCAGCAATTCTCCTTCGTTGTTGGTGGAACTATGGGGTATGGTATCGGAAACGACCGCAAAGATTTCGCATCCAGCCAGACTTCCATCACCTAAACCCCAAACTTATTTGCTCCTGGTACCTGGTACCTTTAAAAATAATTGATGGTGTGAATTTGTGAGAGATTTTCAATCTATCTCACACAGAGTCACAGCTCAATTATTTTTGAATAACAGTTTCAATTTTTCAGTATATTTCAAATTGAGCACAGAATTATTTTTTATTATAAAAGGTGAAGTTCCCCCTCAAGTAAGAACCATCCGAACTAAATCGGTGATATGTTGATAAGATCAATCTGCAAAAAGCAGTTGAAAAAAATTGAGGAGGAACTCCACTATGAAAAAGAGAAACATTTTTCAAAACCAAAGTCAAGAAATCCTTGCCTTATTTGAGACGGCCGGGAACAGATCCAAAGTGATGTGTGTTCTAATTGATTATGCTAAAAAGGATCATGTAGTCATGTTATGCAACGGTAATGGAAAAATCATCAGAAAGCCTTTCTCCGTAAAAAATTCACCAGAAGGCAAGGTTTTTTTGATTGATCAAGTTACGAAATCTTGTCGTCATCATGGTATTAAACCTGAACATGTTTTTTATGGAGGTGAAGATTGTGGCTCATATGCTGATAACTTTATTTTTGCTTTACGTTCAGAAAATTGTCTGGTGGCAGGAGTAAATGCCCATGATGCAAAAAAACAACGTGAAAATATGCAGGCAAGTACTGATCGTTTGGATTTAATGGGTATCTGTAAAATGCTTATAAGCTGTAGGGGCAATTGCTCTCCTGCCCAATCTGGGATTTATTGGACTCTAAGAGCACTTGTACGACAAAGGCGAAAACTTGTGACTATTGCAACCGCAGTAAGAGGTAGAATTCATACCATTGTTGATAGGATATTTCCTGGATTCCTAAATGAAAAAAAGAGTGGAATCTGGCCATTTTCAAAAAGTTCACTGGCTTTGATGGGGAACAAGTTCTCTGTACATCAAATCCTTCGACGTAGACCCTCTGCCCTATCAAAGTTTCTTGCCAGCCATTTGGTACATCACCCAGC
>JAHJDU010000105.1 GCA_018812385.1 Pseudomonadota bacterium | reverse complement strand
ATATTATCCATATCCAGAAAATCCTTATATAAATAACAAATAAAATTGTTGGGTTAATATAAAAGCACACCATTAATTTATACACTTCTCCCCATTCAGTTCAAGGCTTATCCGGCTTAATCTTTAACTTCTCTTGACAAAAACATGTCTTCTGTTTATAGAATACATATTCTTAATTTGAAATAATGATGGAGGATTTATGGAGGAATTAACCAGAATAGAACGGGACGACTTAAGAAAACGCAAGGAAATACTTGAGACCGCTCTTGCCATATTTGCCTCCAATGGGTTTCACAGTACGACCATGGCCCTTATCAGCAAAGCATCTCAATATCCCCTTGGCACCATCTATAAATATTTTCCCGGGAAAAAAGAAATGTACCATGACCTTGTCATCAACAGGGTGCACGATTTGGGGCAAATATTATTTGAGATCAGTCAAAATCAGGAGATGACTGTGTGCGATAAACTCAAAGCCTCTTTGTTTGCCCAGGCTGATTTTTACAAAACCAACAGGGATGTGGTCCGAATTTATATTTCAGAGAGAAACAATATTGATGCCGTGAATATGCCCAAACTTAACGAAAAGGTTAATAAGCTCCACGAGAAAATGGTGAGGCTGTTCAAGGATATGTTTGAGCAGGGTGTTGCCCAGGCTGAATTCAAATCTTATCCCTCACAGGACATGGCCACCCTATTCAGTGATATTGCTCACTCTGCTGCATGGGCATCCCTGTTCCGGGATGAGGATGAAATTGAAATGAAAGAACGGCTTTCCTTAATTTTTGACATGTTCACTAATGGAATTTTAAAATAATATCTATATATATGGAGAAATAAAAAATGGCTCAATCAATCGCAGACAGACGTGATCAGGAATTTGTACTACATGAGATGCTTGATGCTTCAGATCTGGCAAATCATCAATTGTTCAAAGAATTTAATAAAAAAACCATGGACATGATTGTATCTGAAGCCAGAAACCTGGCGGTTAAAGAGTTTTTACCAGTAAACAAGGATGGGGATGAACAAGGCTGCACCCTTGAAAATGGAAATGTCAGGGCGCCTGAATCCTTTCACAAGGTATATAAACTTTTCTGTGAAGGGGAGTGGATTGCCATGTGTGATGACCCGGAATTCGGCGGCCAGGGCATGCCCCAGGTGCTGGCAACAACTGCCGGTGAATTGTTTACCGGTGCCAATTGTTCTTTCCTGATGTACCCCGGGCTTACCCACGGGGCAGGCAAACTGGTGGAAGAATTTGGTACCAAAGAACAAAAACAATTGTATCTGACTAACCTATACACGGGTAAGTGGGCCGGTACCATGTGCCTGACAGAATCTGAAGCCGGCTCTGATGTGGGCAATTTATCCACCACAGCCAAACGCAACGCAGATGGCACTTTTACCATCACTGGCAATAAGATTTTTATCTCAGGCGGGGATCATGACCTGACCGAGAATATCATCCATCCCGTACTGGCCAGAATTGAAGGTGCGCCTGCCGGTACCAGGGGAATTTCATTATTCCTGGTTCCCAAATACCGTGTGAACAAGGACGGCAGCCCTGGCAAAGCCAATGATGTTGTCTGTACAGGTCTTGAGAAAAAAATGGGCATCCACGGCAATTCCACGGCCTCTTTGTCTTTTGGTTCCAAAGGCAATTGTACAGGAGAGCTTCTCGGAGAAGAAAACAAGGGTATGAAGGCAATGTTTGTCATGATGAATGAAGCCCGGCTTGGTGTGGGAATGCAGGGATTCGGATTTGCAACGGCTTCCTATATCAATGCAGTTAACTATGCCAGGGAACGAATCCAGGGCACGGATCTCATGAAAATATTTGACAAGGACCCCAAACCCGTTGCCATTATCAATCATCCAGATGTCAAACGCCAGCTCATTTCCATGAAAGCCTATGTCGATGGAATGCGGTCATTGCTCTATTACACAGCTCTTTGTTTTGATAAACTCAAAATTGCTGAAACCAAAGAAGAACAAGACAAATATGATGGCTTGATTGAACTTTTAACCCCCATTGTCAAGGCATATTGCACTGACCGGTCCTTTGAGGTCTGCGTTCAGGGTGTCCAGGTGTTTGGTGGGTATGGGTTTATCAGGGAATACCCCCAGGAACAACTGCTCAGAGACTGCAAAATTACCAGCATTTATGAAGGCACCAACGGGATACAGGCAATGGATTTTCTTGGCAGAAAACTAGGGTTGAAAAAAGGTAAACCCTTTATGGATCTTCTATGTGAAATGAATAAAACCATTGAAGCAGCCAAGAAAATTGAAGGACTTGATGCCTTGGCCGGCAAGGTGGAACTGGCCGTAAACAAGCTGGGCGTATTAGCTATGCACATGGGCATGACGGCCATGTCTGAAAAAGTATTGGATGCTTTTGCAACTGCCCACCCTTTCCTGGATATCACAGGAGATGTCTGTCTGGCATGGCTGGAGCTTTGGCGTGCAGTGGTGGCAGCCCCCAAAATTGAAAAAGCCAAGAAAAAAGATGTGGCTTTTTATCAAGGCCAGGTAAAAACGGCCCAATATTTTATTACCTGGGTACTGCCATCAACCCTGGGCAAAATGGAAGCGCTTCTGGGTAATATCCCGGCGATTATGGAAATGCCGGATGCAGCGTTTGCCGGGTAACCAGCACTGCCAGAGATTCAAAGTTACGGTCGATAATCTTACGGGAATCTCTAGTGCCCAGGGTCATGCCGAAATTTCTCAACTACTTCTCTATATCTTTTTTCCCAATCCATTTTGTCTTGAAAAAATGTAATTTTTTATGGTATGTTGCCGTCCATGAAAGTTATTAAGATAGGAGGTGGCTGTCTCAAAGACGGACCGGCTGCCAGAAAAATTATCGAGTTGATTGCAAAAAGGGGTGAAGGGGATGTTTTTGTACTTTCAGCCTTTTATGGTGTGACAGATATTTTAATCACAGGTATCCAAAAAGCCCTGGAAAATGAAAATAATATTCCTTTGGTCATCACCCAATTAAAAACATTGCACAATACCATTATTAAAAGTCTCATTGATGATGGGAACAAAAGAAAACAATTATCCAAAGATCTTTCCAGAATTTTTCAGGAGCTGGAAAGATATTATTATGGCATAAGCTTCACCCGGGAGGCAACTCCCCGGATGAAGGATATGATTGCCACCTATGGGGAACGGATTTCCGCGGTCATTCTTTCAAAATCATTGTCAAGCATGGGAAAACAAAGTTGCTATCTCTTACCCGAGGATGCAGGGATTATCTCCGATGGCAAGTTCATGGATGCCTCAGCTATTATGAGTAAAACATCAAAAAATCTGACGGCTGCACTTGACTCCGTCATGACATCTCAAAAGATTGTTTTTATCCCGGGTTTTTATGGAGTAAGTGAATCAGGAGACATTACAACTTTTGGCCGGGGCGGATCTGATTATTCTGCTGCGGTTGTGGCGGCATCCATCAATGCAGAAGTGCTGGAAATCTGGAAAGATACACAAGGATTCATGACAGCAGACCCTGATAATATTCCCCATTGTAAACTGATTCCGGAACTGACCTATGAAGAGGCAGCAGAGTTGTCCTATACAGGAGCCGGCATTTTGCACCCGAGAACGGTTGAACCGGTAAAAAAAGCAGGGATCGCCATTGCCATTAAAAACACTTATAATCCGGATGCTCGGGGAAGCCTGATTACAAAAAATGCTCAAACTGCTAAAAAAATTATTAAGAGTGTTTCCTATACAGCAGATATTGCAGTATTAAAAATTTATGCTTCGGGTATCGGGGCAAGGTTCGGGGTTTTATCCCAGATTACCGAAAATCTGACGTCCTCAGGAATTAATATTAGGTCCGTGGTCACGTCTCAAACCTGTATCAGTCTGTTGCTGTCCAGAAAAGATATTGAAAAGGGACATCAGAGTATTAAAAAAATAAGGCCCAAACCATTTGAAAAATCATCAATTGTAACGAATGTGGCATTGGTCAGTATCGTGGGGGAAGGGCTTCAAAATAACAGGGGCGTTGCTGCAAAGTGTTTTACAGCAGTTTCCGATGCCAATGTGAATATTGAAATGATTTCTTTTGGCACATCTAGTGCTGCATTGTATTTCCTTGTCAATGAAGACAAGCTGGATACAACCATTAATGTGCTGCACGATATATTTTTTGATTAGTACAAATGCTGTTATAAGCGATTCTTCCATAATTATGACTTAATAGTAACAAAGCATTACCGACCAGCCAAAGCACAAAATAACAGTCTTGACAAAAAGCATCCTACCATCCTATTCTAATTTCTTTGCATGAGCCAAAGAAGGTGATCAGGACCTGATCATGGAATGGAAGGGGCGATATAT
>JAHJDU010000011.1 GCA_018812385.1 Pseudomonadota bacterium | reverse complement strand
GAAATGTGTGAAAATGAATGATGCAATAAAAAAACAAGCCAGAAGGCTTCAAAAGGAATTGACAGAGCACAGCTATCAATATCATGTCCTGGATGATCCTTTAATTTCAGACTCTGAATATGATGATATGCTGAAAAAGCTCATTGAAATTGAAGAAAAATTTCCCCAGTTTTCCAGTCCTGATTCGCCGACAAAAAGAGTGGGGGCAAAGCCTTTAACTGGTTTTCAGCAAGCCTTGCATTCAATTCCCATGTTAAGTCTTGATAATGCCTTCAACGATGAGGATGTACTGGATTTTAACAAAAGAATTGTTAAAAATTTAAACAGAGAAGACATTTTATATACCATTGAACCCAAACTGGACGGCGTGGCCGTGGAATTAAAGTATGAAAATGGGATACTTGTGCAGGCCATCACCCGGGGAGACGGAATCACAGGTGAAGTGGTTACCCAGAATGTCAGGACCATCAGAACTGTCCCGCTAAAACTGCATGGGGATAAACTTGAAATGCCTTCCCTGCTTGAGGTCAGAGGGGAGGTGATCATCCGGCTGCCGGATTTTGAACAATTGAACAAAATACGTCTTGAACAGGGTGAAACTATTTTTGCCAATCCAAGAAATGCAGCAGCAGGATCATTGCGGCAATTGGATTCAAAAATTACAGCCACACGCCCCCTTGATATATTTGTTTATGGGACAGGTTTGGTGGAAGGAATCTCTTTTCAAAGCCAGTCACAGATGCTTTTGGTCTTAAAAAAATTCGGGTTTCCTGTCAATCCACACATATTGCCGAGTGTAACAATAGGCAGTGTTTTAAAGTTTTATAAAGAGCTTGAAGCATTGAGGGGAAGTTTTGCCTATGAAATCGACGGCATGGTGATCAAGGTGGATGATATTTTTTTCCAGCGTCAATTGGGTGAAAAAATAAAAAGCCCGCGATGGGCCATTGCCTATAAATTTGCTGCCATGCAGAAAACAACCTTCATAAAGGACATTATCGTCCAGGTCGGCAGGACAGGTGTCATAACCCCTGTTGCCATACTGGAACCCGTCAATATAGGTGGTGCAATGGTTTCAAGGGCAACCCTGCACAATGAAGATGAAATCAAAAGAAAAGATATACGCATTGGTGACACAGCTCTTGTGACAAGGGCAGGGGATGTCATACCCAAAGTGGTGAAAATTATTGAATCCAGAAGAAAGGGAGATGAAGTCCCCTTTGAAATGCCGGGTCATTGTCCCGTATGCAAAAGCAAAATTGAAAAAATTAAACTGGATAAATCCAATATTAACAAGTGCGTCAATGCATCCTGTCAAGCCCAGTTAAAGCAAAGGATCAGGCATTTTGTTTCAAAAAAAGCCTTTGATATAGACGGACTTGGAAACAAGATTGTTGATCAGTTAGTGGATGAAGGTATGCTTGGATCATTTGCAGATGTTTTTTCTCTTGAAAAAGAAAAGCTTGCCCTTCTTGACCGCATGGCGCAAAAATCAGCATTAAACCTTATCCAGGCCATAGAGAAATCAAAAATCATTTCTTTGAGACGATTTATCTATGCATTGGGTATTGATCATACAGGAGAAAATGCTGCCAGATTGATTTGTGAACAATTCTCAAGTCTTTCAGACATTATGGAAACATCAGAAGAAAGGTTAATTCAGATTAATGGAATAGGCCCTGAAACAGCATCATCCGTCTGCAAATTCTTTTCTAATTTTGAAAACCAGATGAATATCAAAAATATCATTGCCCGGGGTGTTATCCTTACAAATGATCAACCTGTTATTATTGAATCCTTTGACAACCTGTTTAACAATAAAAAAATTGTACTCACAGGCACACTTTTGACCATGACACGCAGTGAGGCTAAAAAAATACTTGAAACCCTTGGCGCTGAAGTCACATCAAGTATCAGCTCGAAAACCGATTTTCTCATTGCCGGGGAAAAGGCAGGAAGTAAACTTGAAAAAGCCAAAAAAGCAGGTGTTCAGATACTGGATGAAACCAGGTTTACAGCCATGCTTAAAGATTATTTATAAATGCAGGGGCCGTCTCTTGTTATCAATTTCAATGGTTGTTTTTGAATAGGTCAGTTTGTTAATGATCTTTCCATCCTGAAAATGAATAATGTCAACGCCTTTTCTGATTTCAGTTTTATCTTCAAAACCTGTTTCCATTGAGGGCCATTCAAGAACCCAGCGATAGAGAACCTTCTGGTGCTGCTCATCAATAAAGGTTTCTTCTTCCAGGAACCTGAAGTCACCATGATTTTTAAACCAGGGTTCCCAGGCCTTTCTAAGAGATTTTTTCCCTTTTATATAGGCACCGGTCCAGTTTTCAAAAAAAATATCTTCATGGAAAAGCGATAGTACCTTATCCAGGTCATATTTTTCCCAGGCAAGGTTCCAATCTTTTAACAATAGTTTGATTTCTTTGCGTGACAATTTCATGATTTCACCTATCCTGAAAGGGTTAGTTTGCTTCTTACTTTTACCATAAGATGGATGCCAGGGCAACCCATGGTTTACCGCAGCAATCCGTTAATTCGCAGAAAAATCTATGGATAAATTTCTGTTTGTTATATTTGTCAGGGTTTGATCCGGGAAAATCAGGGCTTAATAATAGTGTTTATTGTAAATATCCTACCCCAGAGGGCCAGGGTTTTTACATT
>JAHJDU010000104.1 GCA_018812385.1 Pseudomonadota bacterium | reverse complement strand
TGTTGCATGGATGGGATGGAGTACCAATATAAGACCCTCCTATTGGCAGGGATGGCATTCAGACAATGCCCATAAACCCCAGACCAATAATATTACCAACACGGATGATTCCAAACTGGATGAATTGATTGACAATTACAGGGCAAGTTTGAATGAAGAAGAAAGAATAAAACTATCATTGAAAATACAGAATACCATACATGAAACCGGTGCTTTTGTGCCCACGTTTATGGTCCCTTATGTCAGGCTGGGTTATTGGAGATGGCTTGAACTGCCAGACTTCCACGGGACCAGGCGGTCTGACAGCCTGTTTGATCCCTTTTCCAGCATGACTGGCGGGCTTTTCTGGATAAATGTGGAAAAAAAGGAAGCTACCCTTTATGCAAAGAAGTCAGACAGATCCTTTTTGCCCGTTGTTATCAAGGATGAACTATTTAAAAAGGAGTGAGCCAGGGTGGATGAGCAGATTATTCTGGATGTAAGGGAACTTGTAATTGAATTTGACACTGACCTGGGTGTGGTCAGGGCCGTGGACCATTTGGATTTTCAATTGAAAAAAGGCAGGATCCTCGGGCTTGCAGGAGAGTCTGGCTGCGGGAAAAGCGTAACCGCCCTGAGTATCATGCGATTGCTGCCAAAACCGGTTTCCCGGATGGTTCAGGGCCAGGTTTTATTCAATGGTCAGGATATTTCAAGGCTTCCTGTGGATGAGATGCACCATATCCGGGGCAAAAAAATTTCCATGATTTTTCAGGAGCCCATGACAGCCTTAAATCCCGTCCATGGGATCGGCAAACAGATGATTGAAGTTTATAAACTGCATTTTCCAAAAATGTCTTTTCATGAAATGGAAAAAGCTGCAATTCAAATGTTGGAAAAAACAGGGATATCTGATCCAGAAAAAGTGATGAAAAAATATCCCCATCAGCTTTCTGGCGGTATGCGGCAGCGGGTAATGATTTCCATGTCACTTTCATGTGAACCTGACATTCTGATTGCAGATGAACCCACAACTGCCCTTGATGTGACAGTCCAGGCCCAGATTCTGGACTTGATTAAAAATCTTCAAGTAAAATCAGGCATGTCTGTTATTTTAATTACCCATGATCTGGGAGTTATTGCAGAAAATTGTGATGATGTTGTTGTCATGTATGCCGGAAGGATTGCTGAAAAAGCCGGAGTGATGACATTGTTTAAAAATCCTTGTCATCCATATACCAAAGGATTGTTAACTTCTATCCCTTCTTTGGCAGGAGAATCCAAAACCATTCTGCCTACAATTAAGGGGGATGTCCCGTCATTATTGAATATGCCCAAGGCTTGCAGGTTTGCAAGCCGTTGTCCATGGGTTGAGGATATTTGCAGAAAAACTATCCCTTTGGAGCGAAAAATGGGACGAAATCACACAGCAGCCTGCCATTTGGCAGATATACAAAAAAATGAAAAAAGTGATTTTATTTAAAATAATCCTTGATTTTTTAATTCAAAGTCAATAATACTCAACGAAAGCCCTTTGTAGAAAGGCTTAGCAGTTTCGTTCTAAAGGCAAGACCCATCTGTTAGAGTGGCAAGACCTGAAGTTTGAAACTATGATTATTTATTTTAAGTAAGGAGAAAGTCACAATGGCAAATGGGACTGTAAAATGGTTTAATGATTCAAAAGGGTATGGCTTTATTGAGCAGGAAAACGGACCGGATGTATTTGTTCATCATTCCGGCATACTTGGAGACGGTTTTAAATCACTTAATGAAGGTGACAAGGTTACTTTTGAGGTGGAAGATGGCCAGAAAGGACCGGCAGCCGTTAACGTAAGTGTTGTATAAGATTTTCAAAGGGTTTTCTTAAGATGGTGTTAGAAAACCCTTTTTTTATGTTCTAAAGCGCAAGGCAGATTCAATTCTTTAAGATTCATCCTTGGGAAAAGGTGCGGGATTAATTTATGCAATATCTTTTCATATCGCGACGTCGAATTTTTTTATATATGAATAAGTTGAGATATGGCGATTCTTGAAGTTAAAAATCTTAAAAAATATTTTCCTGTCACAGGCGGTGTGTTTTTACGGCGGACCGGTTGGGTCTATGCCCTTGATGGTGTTTCATTTTCCTTGAACAAAGGTGAAACCCAGGGAATTGTCGGCGAATCAGGCTGCGGCAAAACAACCCTGGGAAGATGTCTCATGGGACTTTATGAACCATCGGAAGGACAGGTTATTATAAAGAACCAGAATGTTTCCCGTCTTAACTCTCAGCAGAGAAAAAAACTGGCCTTAAATTTGCAAATGATTTTCCAGGATCCCTTTGAATCATTGGATCCCAGGCAGACTATTAAAGAGATTCTTGAAGAAAAATATATTATTCATGGACAAAAAAAGGGGGATTTGGATTCACAAATTAACAACCTGATAAAAAGGGTAGGCCTTTTGCCTGACACTCTTTCTAAATTCCCCCATGAATTTTCAGGCGGCCAGCGCCAGAGGATTGGTATTGCCAGAGCCATCAGCCTGGAACCGGAAATTATTATTTGTGATGAACCTGTTTCAGCACTGGATGTTTCCGTTCAATCTAAAATTTTAAACCTTTTACTCAAACTCCAGCAGAAAATGGGGCTGACCTATGTTTTTATCTCCCATGATTTATCTGTTGTAAAACATGTCTCAGACAGGATTGCAGTCATGTATATGGGTAAAATTGTTGAGGTGGCAAATGCCGATGCTATTTACAATAACGGGCGGCATCCATATACCAAGGCGCTTTTATCATCTATCCCCAGACCGGATCCAACATCTGCCCGGCATAGGATCATCTTAAAAGGAGAGTTGCCTTCAGTGGAGAACCCACCTTTTGGATGCAGGTTTAATACCCGATGTGAGCAGGTTCAAAATATCTGTCAGGAAAAAGAGCCGGAACTGCTTAAAAACGCAGAAGACCCGAACCATTTGACAGCCTGTCATTTTTTCAATTAATTATTTTTTTTATCAAGGACTTCACGAATCAGGGCTGACAGGTCTGATCCTGGTATTGGTTTTTGAACATATTTGCTTATACCTATTTTGCAGGTTTTATCTTCAGAAATAATTTCGCTATATCCTGTACAAAGTATAATGGGCATGTCTTTTCGTATTTTTAAAATTTCAATAGATAATTTATCCCCTGTCATGTGTGGCATTGCCATATCCGTGACAATAAGATCAAATTCATCAGGGGCTTTAATAAAGGCTTGTAACGCCGACTCACCGTCATTAAAAACCATAGTCTTGTATCCCTTTCTTTCCAGAAATATTTGTAAGGTCTTAAGAATATCTGCTTCATCATCCACGAGCATAATTTTTTCCGTGCCTGTGAATAAATCTGTTTTCTTTTTCACAAACACATCAGGAGCACTATTTTGTTCAATTATGGGCCAGAATACTTGAAATTTGGAACCATGACCAACCTTGCTAAATGATTTAATAAACCCGTTTTGTTTTTTTACAATGCCGTCAACAACAGCCAGGCCAAGGCCCGTCCCTTTCCCAGTCTCTTTTGTAGTAAAATAGGGATCAAATATTCTTTCCAGAATTTTTTCATCTATGCCATGACCAGTATCAATTACTTCAAGTCTGATGTATTTACCAGTTAAGATATTGAGGCCTGGAAAACTTTGTTGTTTGGAAATTTCAACCTCATGCAATCCCACAGTCAATTCACCACCAGTATCACCCATGGCCTGATATGCATTTGTGCAAAGATTCATGATGACCTGATGTATTTGGGTCGCGTCTGCTATAATCATTGCCTTGGAAAAAATATTTTCCTTGATCTCTATATTTGAAGGGATTGAGGATCGGATTAATTTAAGCGCTTCCTTTAATAAGGTGTAAACACTCATAGGCCGCTGTTTAAATTCAGACTGCCGGCTGAATGTAAGTATCTGCCGAATCAGTGCTGCTGCTCTTTGTCCGCTTTTAACCAACTGGGCAATATGTTCCTTTGCTTTTTCAGGTTGATTAATATGTATTTCAGCCAATTGAGCATATCCAAAAATACCTGCGAGAATATTGTTAAAGTCATGGGCAATACCTCCGGCAAGGGTGCCGATGGCTTCCATTTT
>JAHJDU010000103.1 GCA_018812385.1 Pseudomonadota bacterium | reverse complement strand
TATAAGTTTTATGGATAAAATTAATTTTATCTTATCTTACAGATAGTTACAAATAAATTATATTTTTCATTTTAAAAAATATCTCTCATTTTATTCCAATAAGTTATTCATGAATTCATATTCATTCTTTGATACTTCTTGATTTTAATGCTGTTTCGTGCAAAAAATACCCAATGTTTTAAATTACTCTAAAAAAATAAGAGAGGGTGATATGACAAAATCTTTAAACTACTCTTCAGACTTTACCACCGCACTTGACCTTGGCAGGCCTCCTAATATAAAAAAACTTTTTCCCAATTCCAAAGCCCTTCTTGTGAGCGGGAAATATATAGATCATGCCATGCTGCTCAAGAAAAACTGCATGACCATTGCCGCCAACGGGCGAAACTCTTTTGTGATCAGGGGCGCCCTTGCGGCAGCCCAACGGGCCAATGCCGCAATTATAATTGAAATCGCAAGATCCGAGGGCGGAACAAAAGCCTATTGTGCTGTGAATTTGTGGAATATTGCAAGAATGACTGATGCCTTTATGAACGAACTTGGCATTACTATTCCCGTTGCTATCCATGCTGATCATTTTGGCATTAAAAAGCCGGAAGATATTGAACCTGCAAAAACAGAAATTGTATCATTGTTTGACGCGGGTATTACTTCCATTGCCATTGATGCCTCCCATATGCCCGATGACCAGAACCTTCTTGCAAATATTGAATTATATCCATATATTCCTGAGTGGGCAGGGCTTGAAACAGAGGTGGGTGAAATAAAAGGGAAACTAGGGCTTTCAACTGACCAGGAAGCGCTTTTCCTCATCCAGGGGCTCAATGCCCACAATATTTTTCCCAACTGGATTGCTTTAAATAATGGCACAACCCATGGCATTGAAGCCAGCGATACAGGTATTAATGTTGAACTGACCCGCAAAATCCACGGAGCAATTTCCAAATATAATGTTTCCGGTGCCCAGCACGGAACCTCGGGTAACAATTCTGAAAGGCTCCGGGAAATAGCCGCAAAGACAAGGACAACCAAAGCCAATGTGGCAACTGCCCTGCAAATGATCTCCTGGGGTCTTAAGGTCAATGATTATGGAAACGCCATTCTTGACAATGGTAATTTCATCAAACAAAAAGACAGGGGAGTTTCAGAAGAAATGTGGGCAGATATGCTTGCCTACGCAAAAACAAATAATTTAACGGGTGGCAATTTTAAAAATCTAAACCTTCCTTTTGAAAATAAATTTTTGGCCCAGCCAAAAAAAATCCAGGACCGGATGGCAAAGGATGTTGAAGAATTTGTATACGGCCTTTTAACCAAGGTATTCAACGCAACGGATACAGCCCGATTCGTGATAGATGAAATCTTAAAGAACAAATCCCATGACCCGGGTTCCAAGGCTGAAAAAATAGAATCCAAAAATGATTGGACAAAAGAAAAAATTATGCAAAAAGCATTAAGCATAACCACTGATAAGGGCCTGGAGGGAAATTTTGATGATTAAAAAAAAATCTAATGGTTTAATTTTCTCAAACCGATAATTTTAAGGAGAAGATTAAATGCAAATACCTTTATATCAAATACAGAATATCCTGAAACTTTATTCAAAACAGCTGGGCCTGGGTAGTATACATAACCCAAACAGCCCGTTTGACAAAGATATTGATCATATGCACACCACCTCTGAAGGAAAGCGGCAGGCCATTACTGATAAAGTTATTTCAAGTATTTTGAATAGAATTATTACGGAAAAACCCAGCGAAAAAAATAAAAAAGAAATTACCAGACCCACTGAAAAAAATCCTGGGGGAAAAATAAACTTTTCAAAAAATAAAAATCAATTTACCTATACTGTAATTGATGGAAACAATCAAAGAACAAACCATACCTTGCCCGTGGAAGATTCAAAATTTATTGTTAACCGAATGATAGAATTGGCCCGACAAGTCTCAGACAATTGATCTTTCATAAGATTGCTTTGCCCGGGTCCACAGCAGATCTATCTGATGTTTTGAAAGGTCTTTGAGCCTGACCTCATTTTCTTTTAATTCTTTTTCCATCAGCCTGAATCTGCCTTCAAATTTGGCAGT
>JAHJDU010000102.1 GCA_018812385.1 Pseudomonadota bacterium | reverse complement strand
TCTTATCAGCGTAGATCCTATAAGTCTACAGAATAGTGGGGACTTCAATAGGTCTGAGATCAACAGTATTTTATAGAGCGGATGTCCATAAAAGGCAGAAATAAAAGGCTTAAAAATGGCATACGTGTAATGCCGGCAGGCAAATTCATAGCCGGACTTATTTGATCAAATACTGAAAAAATATGTTTTTGTGAAAAAAAAATTTTGTTTTGGTATTGTAATAAGGAAACTAAAAGGAAGATTATGCAAAAAATCCTCAAAGATAAATTAAAGGATCTAAGAAGTCTTTGTGCTTTTTTAAAAGTCAAAAAGCTTTATGTTTTTGGATCAGTTGTGTCTAATAAATTTATGGGAGACAGTGATATTGACTTTTTATTATCATTTTCTGAGGACCTGACCATTGAAGAATATACAGAAAATTATTTCACGCTTCATTATAAATTAAGGGAATTATTTAATAGAGAAATTGATATTGTCACTGAACGGACTTTATCTAATCCTTACTTAATTGAAAGCATTGATGAAACAAAGCAATTAATTTATGAAGCGTGAAATCAAAAAATATCTTTTTGATATTATGGTATCGATAAACTCAATCAATGATTATATAGGTACTACAAAAAACTTTTTTGAGTATCAAAACAGCAAATTGCTTCGCAGAGGAGTTGAAAGACAAACAGAACCCTGACTTTAGGAAGTCGATTTCAGGGAAAATGATTGTCCACAAGTTTATGCAAATGGCCCAAACTGCTTAAGATGCTGATTATACCCCTGAAAACCGTACTCTAAGGGATAAAACTACAGTGCTCTGGAATAATTTAGCTTTAACAACAAATACTTAGCGGGGTCAGACCCCGTGTTCCGTGTTCTCCCTTATGGGACATCAACGCAAATTTTGCAGCCCAATCAATCAGATCGAAAAAAAAGATAAAAACAGTTTGACTGAAAACCCATGCTAAAGGAACTTGTCCATTGAAAAATCTCCTTGTTACAGGTGGTGCAGGCTTTATCGGCACAAATTTTGTCTATTACTGGCTCAATAAATACCCAGACGATCATATTATTGTTTTAGATGCATTAACCTATGCCGGAAACAAAGAAAATCTTACAGAAGCCCAGAAAAATACCAAATTTGAATTTATCCATGGCAATATTCTGGATCAACCCCTTGTTGAATCACTGCTAAAAAACCATAAAATTGATACCCTGGTTCATTTTGCAGCAGAATCCCACGTAGACAGATCCATCCAGGGTCCTGATGAATTTATCTTCACCAATGTTGTGGGGACCCACACCCTTCTCAAGGCTGCAAAAAAAATCTGGCTTGATGAAACCCCCCAGAACCATCGTTTTCACCACATCTCAACAGATGAAGTATATGGATCTTTAAAACCAGATGAGCCAGCCTTTACAGAAACAACACCCTATGCACCCAATTCTCCCTATGCTGCAAGCAAGGCTGCATCAGATCATCTGGTGCGGGCCTACCACAAGACTTATGGGCTACAGGTAACCATCAGCAACTGCTCCAACAATTATGGACCCTTTCAGTTCCCTGAAAAACTGATACCCTTAATCATCACCAATATCCTTAAGGGAAAGCCCCTGCCCGTTTATGGGGACGGAAAACAGGTCCGCGACTGGCTTTATGTGGATAATCACAACCTGGGTGTTGATCTGATCCTTGAAAAAGGCAAAATAGGAGAGACATATAATATAGGCGGAAACAACGAATGGACCAATATAAACATTGTTCAACTTGTATGTGATTTAATCCATAAAGAATTTTTACAAGACATGAAACTTGCAAAAAGGTTCCCCAATTGCCCTTCATCCCAAGGCAATCATCCCAAAATACTTATTACCCATGTTATAGACAGATTAGGCCATGACCGCCGCTATGCCATCAACGCTGATAAAATATCTTTAAATTTAGGGTATTCACCCAAAGAGTCTTTTAAAACCGGTCTTTCCAAAACCCTGCAATGGTTCCTGGCACCCGAATATATCTAAAGACAAAAACGGCTGCAACAACCACATTGAAAGATGGTATAAAAGGCACCTCAGAGGCTTTTCAAAAATCACACCCCCTATAAAAAAGGCAGATTAATTATGCGTAAGGGAATCATAT
>JAHJDU010000101.1 GCA_018812385.1 Pseudomonadota bacterium | reverse complement strand
CATTGCAAGAGAGGCAAAGGAAAATCCTGAAAAGCTTAAAAAAGCACCGCTTCTTACAAAAGTGACCCGTCTTGATGAAGTTGCCGCAGCAAGAAAGCCATGTCTGAGAGGCTAAACGAAAAAAAGCGCTCTTGTGTATTTATAGATCTTAATATTTTAGAATACAAAAGAGCGCTTGATCTTCAGATTCAAACCTTAAACGCCAAGATCGACAAAGGTCTTGTTGAGGACCAGATTTTTTTTGTTGAGCACCCATCTGTTTTCACCCTTGGAAAAAGAGGTGGAAAAGAAAATTTAAGTGTTTCCAAAGAGTTCTTAACCGCCAAAGGCATTGATGTTGTTCAAACTGATCGCGGGGGAAATATAACCTATCATGGCCCTGGCCAGGCAGTCATGTACCCCATTGTTGATCTTGAAAAAAACAAAATTGGTGTAAAAGAGTTTGTCCATGGCTTAGAAGAGATCATGAAACAAACAGCCGCAGATTTTGGTATTGATGCGAATAGAGATGAAAGAAATCATGGCATCTGGGTTAAAAATTCCAAGATCGGCAGTGTTGTATTTCAATCAAGAAAGGGATATCCTTTCATGGTCTTGCCATGAATATCAATACTGATCTTGAACCATTTTCATGGATCAACCCCTGTGGCCTTGCCAATGTTTCCATTACGTCCATTAAAAAAGAAATGGCCAAATCTGAGTCAGGTTCCGGCTCAAAGGATTATACTATTTCAATGGACCAGATAAAGATTGGCTTTTTAAAACATTTTTCATCTGTATTTAACTATCAAAAAACAGATAGGCCATGCATATAAAAACAAAACAAAAGCCGTCATGGCTTAAAAAAAACCTTCCCAAAGGCGGGGATTATCAACGGGTAAGAAGCCTTCTTTCAAATTCCGGGCTGCACACTGTCTGCCAGGAAGCAAACTGCCCCAATATGTTTGAATGTTTTTCCAAAAACACATCCACCTTTATGATTTTAGGCTCCAATTGCACACGTAACTGCAGATTCTGCAATGTTAATTTTGCCCCTGCCCTGCCCCTTGATCCTGATGAGCCCATGAGAGTTGCCAAAGCAGCCCTCGACTTGAAATTAAAATATGTGGTGGTAACCTCTGTTACAAGAGATGATCTTGAAGATGGCGGTGCTTCTCATTTTGCAAAGACCATAAAAGCCATTAAAACCACCCTGCCGGATGATCCCAAAGTTGAGGTCTTGATTCCTGATTTCCAGGGGAATATCAAGGCTTTAAAGATAGTTGTATGTGCAAAGCCGGATGTGCTTAACCACAATATTGAGACTGTCCCCTCGCTTTATGAAACAGCCAGACCCCAGGCCAACTATCAGCAGTCCCTTGATCTTTTCAAGAATGCAAAGGCCATTGACGCTTCAATGCCTCTCAAATCCGGGATCATGGTAGGCTTGGGAGAAACCATGGAAGAACTTGAACAAACCATGAGAGATCTTTTTCATTATGGCTGTGATATCATAACCCTTGGTCAATATCTTCAGCCCACAAAAGCCCATCTGAAAGTTCAAAGATATTATTCTCCGGATGAATTTAAGCAGCTTGAAAAAAAAGCCAGACAAACTGGATTTAAAAAAGTAGCGGCAGGACCTTTTGTTCGAAGCTCCTATAATGCCCAGGATCTATTTGATTCTTAAATACATTTTTTTTTGAAATTATCTGCTGTGCTGATTTCAATATAAGATGCGCCCTGGTTAATGCCAAAGCTGCCTGCAAGAATAATGATCAAATCATCCTCTTTAAATTGTTTATCATTTAACAACAGGCATATGGACTTATTTAAGGAGTCCTGACTTGTGATATCCATTGGTATGTAGTCGGCAAATACCCCAAAGGACAGAGACAATTGGCGCATAACCCGTTGGTCATATATCTGACCATATATGGGGTTGTCCCCCCTGTAAGCTGCAAGTGCACGAATCGATTCTCCGGTTAAAGAATCTGCCACAATGGCTTTTGTGTTCAGCCTTAAGGAAGCTTTAACAGCTGCCTTGGCAAGATAGGCCGTGATTTGATTTTCAAGTGTGTACGGCACATTTATAAAACTGCTGGTTTTGTCCTCAACTTCCTGGGCAATTTTTGCCATGGTTCTGACAGCCACTTCAGGATATTTTCCACTGGCTGTTTCTCCTGAAAGCATGAGGGCATCTGCATGATCCAGGCAGGCATTGGCGACATCTGATACCTCTGCCCTTGTGGGTCTTGGTGATTCAATCATGGAATGCAACATCTGGGTGGCAACAATCACGGGTTTTCTTTTTTCAATGCAGGTCCTGACAATTTGTTTCTGGATCAGCGGGATCTGCTCTGTGGGGATTTCAACTGCCAGATCACCCCTTGCAATCATAACCCCATAGGCATGATCGAGAATTTCACACAGATTTTCAACTCCTTGGGCATTTTCAATTTTTGCAATAATTTTTATGGGAGATTTTTTTTTATTCAAAATTTTTTGAACAGCCAGGACATCATTTTTATTTCTCACAAAAGAATGGGCTATAAAATCCAGATCATTATCAGCGGCAAATTCAATAAAGCCTATATCTTTCTTACTCAAAGCCGGAAGTTTCACATGAACAGACGGAATGTTGATACTTTTTCTGGCATTGATCACCCCATCATTTTCCACATGGCACCTTAAATACTTGTCGTCCTTGTCCATGACGGCCAAGGCAATGGTTCCATCATCGATCATTATGGAACTGCCAACGGGAACATCCTTGACAAAATCCTTATAGGAGACACAGATCACCTTGCCTTTGGATTTTTCTTCAGGAGCGCCTTTAATTCGTATGGTCTCCCCATATTTTACTGACAAAGGTTTATTATTATCGCAGGTTCTGATCTCAGGGCCTTTGGTATCCAGGAGAATCCCTATTTTATCCGACACCTGTCTTGTATTTTCGATCACTTTCAAGGCATCGTCATGGGTCATGTGGGCTGTATTCAGTCGAACAACATTGATACCGGCATTATACAGCCTTGCGATAAACTTAGAAGAACAATTTAAGCTAGAAATGGTGGCGACGATTTTTGTTTTCCTCGGCATACACAAACCCTCCTTTACTGCAGGTGTTGATGATAAAGTTTTCTAAAGTGGTTTTTTCATCAAAAGATGAAGACTTTAGCCGATAATCCAGATCACCTAAAAAAATCAAAGCTTGATTCAACTCTTTTAATGAAAAATTCTCAGATTTTTGAAAAATCTGGAAAACAGGATAGGCGTTTTTTGGATTGGGAGCTAACAAAAGATCGTTTGCCTTATTTGCTTTTGTCTTTGAGTCTTGGTTTGATATATATTTGTCCCGGTCTTCTATAATTATCTTTAATTGTTCATCATGATTAATGATTTTTGGAAGGACAACTTGCTGGAATGAATTAAAATTCATATTTTTCAGATTCATTTTACGTGTGACCTTCAGGTTATTGTTTTCATAAAATTTTTGCGTAAAACATTTCACCAGGATCAGTTTTCGAATTAGATTTTCAAATGATTTTAATATCTGCAGGGGATGAAATCCTTCATTAAAAAGTGAATTCAAATAAAAAAGAGCATTTTTAACATCTTTAGCTATAAACGCATTGGTTAAATTAAATATTGGATCTTTTTTATCCCTTTTTACAACAGCTTTTACATCTGCTATTGAAATCATCATAGCTTTACCGGAATAGGCAATCAGCTTTTCAAGATTCTGAAATAAAAGATCAAGATTAAATCCAGTCAAATCCACCAAGGCTTGAAAGGCCTGATTATCTATGATTTTTTTAGATTTTGACAGGATCTGGCCTGCAACATTCTGCAAAACCGCTCTCTGCTCATCCTGGTCTGCTTTTCTTGCCCCTTGAGCAACAGAGCAGTCAATGATTAACCCTTTATCTGCGATTGCTTTATATATCTTTTTTCTTTTATCAATAAGGGAGGTTGTCAATATCAGATAATGATTTTTCGGAATCCCTTTTCCAATAAAATCATTCAGAAGATCAAGGTCAGATGAAGAAAAGCTGATATCTGAACTGCTCTGATTTGTTTGAAACAAAGGGGCATTTTTGACTGCCACGATTTTTTTGGAAACAAGAAGAGAAAAAGTGGACACCTGCTCAATGATATCTCCCATGGAAACGGTGCCACCTTCAAGGGTTTCAAGGGCAAACTCAGGATTATCATTTCCCAGCAGAAAAGAAGACAGGGTTTTAAAGGCTTGTTTTACCAGAAAGGATTCACCATAAATCAAAGCCAGGGCTGGAATATCCTTTTCTTGAACAGACGTTAAAAATACGTCTAATCCGTTGTGCTTAAGCATATTTTTATTTTGGGCCATAAAAAGGTCTGGACAGTTTAATTAAAAGGATAAGGGCAATCAGAAAAACCATGAGGCCTATGCCCTGTGACATGGAAATAAAGTCAAAAATAAAATTTCCTCGAAAATCCCCCCGAAAAAATTCAACAATGAACCTGAACAATGAATAAAGCATGATATAACTTAAAAACACCTGGCCATTAAATTTCTTTTTTTTCTGGACAACTATAATAATAAAAAACAAAATAAGGTTGGAAAGGACAGAATAAATCTGGGTCGGGTGCAAATAAACGCCAAGAGGAGCAAGGCTTTCAGGATTTGTAAACTTTACAGCAAAGGGTAGATCGCAGGTTTTACCATAGCAGCACCCGGCAAAAAAACATCCAAGTCTTCCAACTGCATGACCCAGGGCAATACCTGGCGCCAGGATATCAAATGTTTTCAAAATATTGAATTTTTTCATCTTCAGATAAATAAAAGATGCAGTAAGGGCTCCAAGAAATCCACCGAAAAAAACCAGGCCCCCGTTCCAGATCTTCAGGATGTCCAGCCAATTGTCTTTGTAATCGTCAAAATTGATCCCTACGTACAAAAGACGGGCTCCTAAAATAGCAGATACCAGTATAACAAAGAAAATATCTGTAACAGCCTCGGGCAGGATACCATGGGGGGCTGCATTTTTTTGAGAAACCCATACGGCCGTCATAAATCCAAGGGCAACAAAAAGGCCATAGGTATAAAGATTAAAACTGCCAATATGTAGGAGAACAGGATACATAAGCTTAAAAATCCGGAATTTTATTAAACAGGATGTGATAGATCAATATGCCCATTCCAATGCTGATGGCACTGTCGGCAACATTAAATGCAGGCCAATGGAGAGAACCTATATAAAAATCAAGAAAATCCACCACCTTGCCATATTTAAATCTGTCAATCAGGTTTCCCAGGGCACCTCCAAAAATCAGAGCCAGGCCATAGGAAAGGAAAACAAAATTTGAGGCACACTTTTTATAAAACCATAAAACAAAAAGAGCCACTATAGATGACATGAACAGGAAAATAAATTTTCTAATTTCAGGGGTCTGGGAAGCCAGAAAACCAAAGGCTCCACCTGGATTCAGGATATGGGTAATATTAAAAAATTTTTCTATCACAATGATATTATCATATAAAGACAGGTTTATTTTAATAATATATTTGGTGATCTGGTCAGTGAAAATGACACATCCGCTGACCAGGCCCAGGCGAATCCATATTTTCCCTTCAGCTTTTAAGGATACCAGATTCAATTTACGTGTGACCTTTATGTTACGTGTGACCTTTATGTTACGTGTGACCTTTATGTTACGTGTGACCTT
>JAHJDU010000100.1 GCA_018812385.1 Pseudomonadota bacterium | reverse complement strand
TTATTTGATTGATATTCATAAAAGTGAATTTTTTATTATCATGCTTGATTGGCGTAATCCTACAAAGAGCCTAAGGAAAATCGCATAGGATTTAAAGAAGTGGTAATATTTTTATCCTTTCCCGGCACGGTCAAAACCTTTACAAATCCATGATTTTCAGAGTCTGCAATGGCCCGGTCAAGGTCATCAATCCCATATTTAACCATTTCATAATCAAGGCCGGCAAGCTTGGCATCTGTCTCATTTATTCCAACCCTTGCCACTTCAGGATCAGTGTAAGTAGCCCATGGGATGG
The DNA here is from genome assembly GCA_018812385.1 of Pseudomonadota bacterium. Lineage (GTDB taxonomy): Bacteria > Desulfobacterota > Desulfobacteria > Desulfobacterales > Desulfobacteraceae > Desulfobacula. Next base: position 8,646 of record JAHJDU010000100.1, on the reverse strand, counting down.
TACTATAATCTACTCTGAATTTTTTAACTCTGCCAAACAGAGCGTTTACAGCGGAATACCAGGATTCATGGGCGGCAGTATGGGTAAATAGATACCGGCCATGGACATCTCCGCAGCAATAGATATTGGGAAAATTGGTCTGTAAAAATTCATTGGTTTCAATATGCTTACTTTTGGTAAGTTCAATATCAAGCTCCTCAAGGCCAAACCCTTTAACATTGGGGGTTCTTCCAAGGGCAATCAAAATCTCATCAAAGACGATCCTGATTTGTTTTCCTTCATGATCACAAACCAATTGTTTTTGATCCCCTTGTTTTTCGTCTGGTTTTTCATCTGGTTTTTCATCCCTGAAAACTTCAATGGCTTTGGCTGAGTGATTCAAAAGGACTTCAATGCCTTCTGCCCGGAACCTGTCTAAAACGATTTGGGCAGCATCAGGATCTTCTTTTTTCATTATCATTAAACCCCTCTGGACAAGGGTTACTTTTGATCCCAGCCTTGAAAACCCCTGGGCCAGCTCACACCCGATGGGCCCTGCACCCAGCACCACCAGGTTTTTTGGCAGTATTCTGATATCCCAGATATTGTCCGAGGTAAGATAATTTATCTGATCCAGTCCTGGCAAATCAGGAACCATTGGTTTTGCACCCGTGGCAACAATGATATTTTTTGTGGTTAAAATTTTATCATTCACCTTTACTTCAAAAGGAGAGATAATTTTTGCTCTGCCCTGGATACAATCCACACCAAGTCCGGTATACCTCTCAATTGAATCATGGGGTTCCACTTTTTTAATAATGGATTGAACACGTTCCATTACCGTTGCAAAATTAAAATCAACTAAAACCCTGTCAAACCCGAATTCTTTTGCTCTTCTGGTATAGGATAAAAGTCTGGCACTGGCGATCAGCGCCTTGCTGGGTACGCACCCGGTATTAAGGCAATCTCCCCCCATTTTATGTTCTTCAATCAAAGCCACCTTTGCCTTGACAGCCGCAGCAATATATGAGGCCACAAGCCCGGCAGACCCGGCACCAATCACCACAAGGTTATAATCATAAACCTTAGGCTTTGAAAATTTAGTAAATACTTTTTGCTGTCTTACAATTGCTGTGAACCGCTTTGCAATAATCGGGAAAATACCCAATAAGGCAAAGGAGAGAATAATGTTCAACGATAAAATCTGACTGACAGTTTCTATTTTTGCAAGCTGAGTTCCGGCATTGATAAATACAATGGTTCCAGGAAGCATTCCCACCTGGGAGACAATATAAAAAACAAAAGTACGAATGGTGGTAACCCCCATGACAAGGTTGATCACGAAAAATGGAAACACAGGCACGAGCCTTAAGGTAAACAGATAAAATCCGCCCTCTTTTTCTATTCCTTTATTAATGGCAGAAAGTTTTGACGAAAATTTATTCTGGACCCAGTCTTTGAACATGTACCGGGAAACTAAAAAGGCTAAAGTTGCTCCTATGGTGCTGGCAAAGGAAACAAGAAGTGTCCCATAAAAAATCCCGAACAAGGCACCGCCTCCAAGTGTCATAATAACGGCCCCGGGAAGTGACAATGCGGTCACAAGAATATAGATGGCCATGTAAATCCCCATTGTCAGGACTTTATGCTGACCATAATATTCCTTAAAAACATCAAGCTCATTTTTCAGATTGGCAAGGGAAAAATACTGATCCAGGTCAAATAAAAAAAATATTGAGACTAACCCCACGATGACAAACAACAATACAATTTTAAATCCTAAATTTTTTTTCATTTGTATTTTTCCATATAAACCTATAACACTTTTTCAATGGCCTGAAATTTCTTCATAAATTTGCGGTCAATATAGTCTTTAATCATAAATGCAATTTTCCCGCCAAACACCAGCCATTTTTTCTTGAATACGCCAACTCCGCCGCCAACATTGAAAATCAAAAGATATTCAGGCCCTGGATCAAATGCTTCAAGATCGCCATCTTCAAGGCTTGCCATCAAGTTATGAAGAAGGACAGGATTTTGCCGGACTGCATATACCCCGACCTTATCCAGGGGCTGATCCTTAAAATAAATACAATCACCGCCGCCAAATATTTCAGGATATTTTTCACACTGCAGGTATTTATTAACTAAAAGCCCTTTATCCGGCCCAACAGGCAGGCCAGATTCCTCAAATATGGTGGAAGGCTTGACACCTAACGCCATAAAAATAAAATCCGTGGAAAATGTGTCCCCGGATTCAAGGCTAATTTCATCGGGCTTGATCTGCCTTACATAACCTGTTTCAAAAATTTGAATACCCCTTTTGCCAAGGGTTGAGATCACCCTTGATCTGATGCTTTCGGAAAATCTTGCCATAAATTTTTTACCGGCAAAAATATTAATATCCGGCATATTCTGATTCACCTTTTTTGCCAGCTGCCAAACATTTCCGGCCACTTCAGCAGAAGAAGGACCGCCCCCCACAATACTGATGACAATCTTTTTTTGAGCGAATAATTTTTTTAGTTTATCCCCGGCTTCCATGAGTTTTTCAATGGGTTTAACCGGATAAATATTATCATAGTCTTCAAGTGCTGACTGCATGTGGACATAACTGCCCGCGTTAAAGGAAACAACGTCATAGGAAAATGTATGTCCTGTCCTGGTATAAATTTCTTTTTTATCCGGATCAATGCGGACGACTTTATCCTTTACAAAGATACCACCCTGCTTTTGAACCACATCTCTTGTGGCGAACCTGATATCCTCATAACTGTATGTCCCGCCCAGCATCCCGGGACCCATACCGGAATAATAATGAAAGAAGGAGGGACCGATCACAGTAACTTTAAACCCTTTTTCAACAAATTTGCCGATATTTTCAAGGGTCATCATGTGGGCATGGCCGCCCCCGATGAGTACAAGATGTTTTCTCATTTTCCCCTCTCTTTTTACTTGTGACCTTTATGTTACTTGTGACCTTTAACCTGAAGGTCACGCGCAGGTTAAAGACTGTCCATAAGTTTGCCCAGACTTGCCAGATGTACTTTTTCCTCATTGGCAATCTTATTGATAATATCCCTTGATGCAGGATTCTTTATTTTTGCTGACACTCTTTGATAAAGATCCAGAGCCTGGGCTTCTATTGACATGGCAAGGGAAATCACATCAATTTCAGAATTCAAGTCAGGATTAAAAAGATCAAGATATTCTCTGGTGGAAAGTCCGCCTTCCAATGCCTTTGTTTCAACCATTTTTTCAAATTCATCCCTGCCCATTTCCCCATTGCTGATTTCATTGTATGCTGTATAAATAGACATCTGATGTTTTACTTCAATTTCAGATAATTTGGCAAAAAGATCTCTTACCTTTTCATGTTTTGCTTCTTTTTCCATGGCAATATAAAAATCGCACAACCCCTGTTCAAGGGAATAGGCTACCTTTAATACATCCAGGGGCTCTTCTTTGCCGCTGAAAAGACCCATGCCAAGGTCCTGGGGGCCAATGGCAGTTTTGGCATGCCATGCCTTTATCCCGCCTGAGACATTAAACACTTTTTTAAACCCTTTTCCTGCAAGCATTTGCGCAGCAACACGGCTGCGCCCGCCAACAGCTCAGTAGACCAAAGTGGGTTTTTCAGGATCAAGTTCATCAAGTCTGTCAGAAAGCTGGGGTAGAGGAATCAGCGTTGCTCCGGGAATATGGCTCTCCTGATATTCCGAGGGCTGCCTGACATCCAGTATGGTTATCTCTTCACCCGGATGTTGAGAAATATAGCTTTCAGTTTCATTAAAATCTATTGATTTAGCAGGCGTTAAAAACTGCATCCATTTCATACCAACTCCTCCTCTTTACTTTTATGCCTTATTCACCATTCACCATTCCAGTATTAAGCCTATCCAAGCGTCTTAAAAGCCTTGGTACTGGCTCCACAGACAGGGCATTTCCAATCGTCGGGCAGATCTTCAAATTTTGTTCCCTTTGCAATCTTTCCTTTTCTGTCTCCTTTATCAGGATTATAAATATAACCGCAATTCGTAGTCTGGCACTGATGCATATCCTTTGGTTCGGCCATTTTAATTCCTTTCTTTTAAACCAATACGTCCTTTTTGAAATTCACTCCCATATTTCTGTTTCATTTGCACTACAAATCTGTCTCACGCCCATACATACACCTGAGGCCAAGAATAAAAATGATACAATATTTTTTTTAACCGGAACCCAATAAAAATCTTTTCATTCATCAACGTCCATGTCTTCTTCAACATCTGCATCCATTATCATCATGCACTCATGGCACTCAAGCTCAATATTGGGGACATCCCCATATCGTTGTATAATTTCCTGTTCAGACAGATGAGAAACACCGGAACACCCACACTGTGGACAAGACGTTTTTATCCTGTATTTTTTTGTCATAATAACCTCCGGGTGTTTGAAATAATTAAGCCTTGTTGACTTTATCACTTGATTTGAGGATCATTTGGTTTCCCCGCGCAATCAGGAGTATAGCATGAATTGTCAACAAAGGAACAATCACTCTTGCAAGATGGGCACTTTTCAGGCGGGGTATCGGCTTCAAGGGTATACCCGCATTTACTGCATAACCAGCTAACCATAATTTTTCTCCTTTTTTTATAATTATTACCTCAAAGTTTTCCGGTTTTCGGCCAGGCACTATTTATCTGGTTCATTAATTTATCAAAATTTAATTAAAAATCATGCCATATTTGTCTAAATTGTTTTTATCAAGTTATTTTATACCTTACCAACAAATTACAATTGGCAATCAAATACAGACGAACTCACCTTTATAACAGCCTTGTTTTTTCCTGGTGCTCTTTTTATATGTAGCATACAATATTTTGAATCTTCCCCACAATTGTTTTTTATCAATTTAGACAAAAAATGTCTGCCACGTACAATCACGCTATTTACCCAAAATGCCAGTTATGGCAAAATGGGTAAATAGCGATTTATCCAAAGGATTTTCAGTCCCACAAGTTACGCAAAAGCACGGCTGGCCTGGACCCATGGTATGGTCATAGGCTCTGGTAAATGGGGAAGTAATTAATTATTTTGTAAAAAACTCAATAATTTTTTTAATACTGCAAAGTAGATATTATTACGGGAATTCCAGGGACCGGCCGATCTTTCCAGAGTTCAGTGATAAAATCAACGGCTTTTTTTTTGCCCCAGAATGACAAAAACATTTCTTTTAAAGAAAAAATCTTTTTCTTTATACTGAAAGTAATTTTTAATTACGTCATCCTTTAACCCGGTTTCGAGAAACTGTTCGAGATGGACGGTATCCTTATCACTGCGCACGGCATGGTTAAGATAGTCGTTCAAATTCAAATCAATGGTGATTTCCATGGTAGACAAAATATCGACATTGTGTTGTTGATACAAGTCAAGGATAAAGGATTTGGAGCATGCGACCTTGTGACTTGTATCAACCAGCTGTTCAAAGGATTCAAAAAAATCATTTACTTCCTTATCATCATAGGCCACGATATCCTGAATCGAGATTCTTCCCTGTCGGTAGCAGCACCGCTTCATCTCACTGAATATGGTATGGTAATCTGAGTAATGATGAAATGCGGATTTGGATATCACAATGGAAAATGTTTCGGCTTCATATGGCAAACTTACTGCATCCCCACGTCGAAAAGTGGTGTTTGCGATTCCGGATTCCATGGCCTGTTGCTTTGCGAGATCAATCATTTTATCGGACAAGTCGACTCCAGTTGCATGACCGATGTTTTGTGCGCAAAAAATGCAAAAATCTCCGCTGCCACATGAGACATCCAGTAGAGTGTCTCCAGGTGCCATCTCACAAAAATTAAAATAGTAATCCGCGTACTCCTGATTTTTTGTCACAGACCAGCTGCTGAATTTTTGAGCCTGCCGATTAAACTGAAGACGAACTATCTCTTTAAGATTGGGTTGTTTCATCGAAAGAATCCTTTTCATATTCCTCAATCAAATTATTTGACCATTGGATCATGGTGTTGAACAATTGGTCATATTGTCCCATTATGGCATTTCCTCCGATCGGGGCATCATTAATCGCTTCTCTATCTTTGTTCAAATTGGCATAACTGTTTTGGAAAAATTGTCTCAGATCTTTGAGCATAGCGATACCGCTGTCTTTGTCAACCAGATCCAGATTGAATAAAAATGCATTAAAATCAAAATAAATCGGGTTTGGGGTTTTAGAAAACTTGCCCATCAGTTCGTGGAAATGAGCATTGCCGGAATCGGTCAGGGCGTATATCACTTTTTCAGGCATATTACCGTTTTTAAAGGTTCCAGTCGAAAGATATCCCTTTTCAGCCATTTTTTTTAAATTCTGATAAACGGTTGTGGATCCGATTTTCATCCAGTTTTTTAGCCTGATGTACTCAATATGCTTATTCATTTCATATGCATTCATATTTTGTTTTTTCAAAATGCCAAGGATGACCAGGTTGATCGCTGACATACAGACTCCTTTTTAATTATGTGTATAAATCATGCAAAATGTTTGTGTTCTTGGCATGATAGTGTGGGTACCTTGATAAATTCTTTCGGGCAGTTCATAAAAGTTTTATAAATTTTATAATAATCCGTATCTTGATAATCTATGGATTCAATTTCCGGGTTATCAAAGCTGTAAATACGGGCAGCCGGACATGCCAGCAACAAAGGAGAATGAGTCACAATAATGAACTGGGCATGGCCCTGCAGGCTTATTTTGATCAAAAGATTTAATAGTTCAATCAAAGATGACGGTGACAGGGCAGTTTCCGGTTCATCCAGAAAGTACAATCCCTTAATGCTATAGCGGGATTTAAAATAAGACATAAGGGATTGACCATGGGATTGGGTAACCAGAGATTTCCCACCGAAATAATTGAACATTTTGGCATCACTGACCGCCCATTCTTCAAGATTTTTTGCAAAATGTGAAAAGATCTGAGATCCAAAAAATGAGCCCGGCACTGGGCTGCCTTCCCATTGAACTGAAATGGTTTTATAGAAATCTTCTTCGTAGGGGTTGGGCTCGTATCTTATGCCGGAATCATTCTGCCAGATATGGATTCCGCATCTAATAGCAATGGCTTTAAGCAGAGTGGATTTACCGGTACCATTTTCACCGCAGAAAAGTGTGATGGGTGTGTCGAATTTGACTTTTTCCGTATTTTGAAATAATTCCAGATTAAAGGGATAATAATCAAGCACTGGAAACTTTTCTGCATGGACATCCACTTGTTTTAGATAAATCAATTTAAATCTCCTTTAAGTTTTGTTTGCTGGTATATTTAAATTATCCACAATAGTTGCTTTCCTTGACATAGTAGTATGGTTCATACTACTATGTCAAGAATCGAATACCAGGACTAATACTTTTAAAAATTGAATATGGATCTTAACAACGAAAATGAACCGATAGAAAGAGTATGGAGTGTACTGGAAAACCATTGGAATGGGGAACTGCTCAACACTGTTGAAAGGGCTCTTGGTTTTACCAAGACAATGACATACAATAATTGGATAGGAAGACGCTTTTTGTTAATAGAAGTATGGAAAAGATTTTAAAAACTGAAATATGGCACCCAGTCCGGCATTGGCACAAGTCAATTTAAAAATTCATCCTATAGGTAAGGCCTCAACTCCAATAGTCAAAGGCTGGAATTTGGGTGTCTGAATCATCATAACCTAAGGTCACGCGTAAACATCAAGATCATATATTGTTGATTGGGCCATAGCGAAACCATTAATGATGGTAAAATTTTCGTATGACCACAGGCGTGCGGGCATATTTGCCGAAAACATCAGGGACGGATTCAAATTTGATCCTGTTGAATTGGAGCCCGTCCCTGATAAGCCCGGTTGGTATTGCCTGCCTGATGGGGCTCACAGATGGAGCGCTTAGAAATCAACGGGGGGGATCAGAAGACAATTCATAACCATTTAGGAAAAATGGCAACGTTGCCAATCTGGTCACTGCCCTGGATCCTGCACCCGTGGGCAGGGTTTTCCCTGGTGAAATTTTTAAACACCGGCCAGGCCAGGTTTACTGGGTCCCATAAAAAAGGTTCTATTTCAGGCCTTGTTTTAACCCGGTCTAAAAGATCAAAAGACAGTATTGTCTGTTAAAGGCAAGGCAGGTGTCTGCAACCACGCCGCCGCCGGCCATGGGGTCCAGCACAAGATCGTTTTCTCGTGTAAAGTAAAACAGCGTATGAGCAACGAGCTGTGCCAGGATTCTTACTGGCCAGGGATCGCCGAACCTGTGATCCACATCATTGAAATACCAGTTATCCCATGCCCGCAATCCCCAGTTTAAACGCTTAAAGCTTTCCTGGTCTGTTTTCTCTTCAAGAATCACAGACCATACCAGAGGCTGTGGAGCATCATATTTTTGAGCAATATCAGGGATAGAGGTTCCGCTTTTAAAATCCTGATGAATTTTCTTAAAAAGCCCCTGATTTTTTTTAACATATTTTGAAATAGTTTCCCTGTGGATATTTAACCGCCGGGCAATACGAACAAGAGGGATGCCAAGACGGGTCATCACCGCGACCTTAATCTGTGTGTAAAATTCGCGTTGAGCAGTGTCTATTTTTTGTTGATTCTTTAAATTTGTTTTTTCTATATCTTCTGCAAACGCCTGGATTT
>JAHJDU010000099.1 GCA_018812385.1 Pseudomonadota bacterium | reverse complement strand
TATAAATTAATAAAATAATATAAAAATAACGGGGCTTCTTCCAAATCCCGTAAAACGCCTTACGTGTAGGCTATTGCCTATTAATGTGATTCTTCTATTGCACCTGCAATGTACATGGTTGACAACAAGAAAAATACAAATGCCTGTACCAGGGCAACAAAAGCACCCAGCGCCATGATCGGCAGAGGTGCCAGGAACATGCCGCCCAGGGTCAGAAGAATTCCGACAACAAGCTCATGGCCCATCATATTTCCGAAAAGACGGAAGGTTAGAGAAAGAACTCTGGCCGTATGACCGATAAGTTCAATGGGTAAAAACAAAGGGATCATTGCAGGGACAGGTCCTAAAAAATGTTTAATATATTTAAACCCATGACGCTGGATACCAATCACATGACTCCAGCTCACGGCAATTAGTGCCAGACCCAGTGTAGTGTTAATGTTGGCTGTTGGCGGAAAAAAAGCAGGAACCAATCCCATGAGGTTACCTAAAAGGACAAACAAAAATATGGTTAACACGATGGGATAAGATTTTCTTCCTTCCTCCCCTGTAACTGTGACCATGAATTCTTCAAGTCCTGATATCAAGACTTCAAATACGTTCTGTGCTGTTTTGGGCACCATGGAAACACTTTTTCCTGCTAGCCAGCCAAAAAATATTAAAACGGCCATAGCCAGCCACATATATGTCACATGAGGATGTGCTGCAGCCCATTTTTCCAACCCTATCAGTCCAAACAATGACGTAAGTATCAAATATGGATGTTCCACCTTATACCGCCTCCTTGAATAATAATCTTGTTAGCTCAATCACCGCCGCCATAAACATACTTGCCACAACCACGGACAGGCCTGCCAAAAGACCCAACGGATGAACAATATGTTTTGATATAAGCAGGAATATAGCAAACCCGCTTATCGCAAATCGAATATAATATTTTACCAGAACATTTCCTACAATCGAATGTCCTCTCTCTGATACGACTTTGGGATGAAACATGTTTTTAAGCGTGTTTTTCAAAAGATGAAAATTAATTGCCACAATCAATCCGCCAAGAATGATACCCAAAGCAAATTTCATCGGGGTCATGGCAAGGCCGATCATTCCTCCAAATAACAATAAGAGCCAGTTTGAAGTTGTAACAAAATTAACTATTTTTTGAATATCCTGCATTAAAACTTTCTTCCCTTTTTGCCCGCCCTGAGAATATTGCTGAACCCGGCAGCAATACCAAATGCCAGTCCAATAAACATCAGAACAGGGGCTGTATCAAATTTTTTATCCAGCCAAAGCCCGATAAAAAGGCCGATAAAAATAGACAATGCCACTGACATTCCAAGGCTGGCAAAATATCCAAGTTCTCTGATAGTTTTGCCCGTTTCTTTTTTCATCTTCTGCCTTTTTATGCCATTTCATCTGGCCTTACAGATCAATTTATCTTGGAAGCAAATAACACATGCTGAATTTCAAGTCAATGTGAAAAAACATTAAATTAACCTTAAAAATCCCTTATCACTTTCACCGGTAATTTCACCTACTATCCAGGCGTTTACACCATTGATTTTCATTTTTTCCACACAGGTTCCGGCATCTTTTTTATTCAGACTGATAAGTAACCCACCAGATGTCTGGGGATCGAACATCAGATCAACCATTGCCCTGTCAACTGCTTCATCAATATAGGTTAATTCTTCAAAAAACTTGCGGTTTTTATGAGCCCCGGCCGGAACCATACCCATGCGCGCAAAATCCAGGACATTGTTTAACATGGGAACTTTCCGGGTAAAAAGCGTAATAGCTTTTTTTGACCCTTTTGCCATTTCCAGCAAATGCCCGGCCAGTCCGAACCCGGTAACATCTGTGCAGGCATTGACGTTAAATTGTGACATCACCTCTGCTGCAGTCTTGTTCAACATGGACATAACAGCAACAGATTCTTTTATATTCTGGGGTGTGGCCAATTTTGCTTTTATGGCAGTTGACATGATTCCAGTTCCCACAGGCTTTGTTAAAATAATGGCATCCCCTGTGGCGGCCGCAGAATTGGTCTTAACCTTATCCGGATGCACAATTCCTGTAACGGAAAGCCCATATTTAAATTCCGGGTCATCCACGGAGTGACCGCCCACCAGAACAGCACCTGACTCGTTAATTTTATCTTGCCCTCCCCTCAAGGTTTCAGCAAGAATATCCTCGGACAGATCATTGCTTGGAAAACAAACAATATTCATTGCCGTAATGGGCTTTCCTCCCATGGCATATACATCGCTTAAGGAATTGGCCGCCGCAATCTGTCCGAATTCATATGGCGAATCCGTTATTGGTGTCAAAAAATCAAGGGTCTGAATAAGCGCTGTTTCAGAATTCAGCTTATAAACTCCGGCGTCATCCGGAGAATCAAGACCCACGATCAGGTTGGGGTGAGGTTTAATTACAAGCCCCCTTACAATTCGATCCAGCGTCCCTGGATCCAGTTTAGCAGCTCACCCTGCGGCTTTTACTGTCTGTGTTAAACGAATCGTATCGGCTTTTTCCATGTGTTTCAAAAAAATAGTGCCTTTTTTTTCCATTTTCATACTTCCTTTTATTGCATGGAAATCACACAGGCAAACCTGCCCGTTGTTTTCTCTCCCCTAAAAGAATAAAACATGTCCGTATTACATTTTGTGCATATTTCCATATTTTCAATGCACTCTTTTTTCACACCCTTATCCATCAGCTGATCAGCACTCATGTTCCAGAAATTAAAATAATCTTTATTTTTAATTTTATATTTCCACAAATTTTCCGGGATCTCATCCTTATAATTTACAAATTCAGAACAACAGGGACCAAGGGAAGGAGAAATGCCTGCCATGATATTTTCAGGCTCACAGCCAAACTCAAAAATCATTTTGTCCACGCATTTTCCAATAATATTTTTAACACTTCCCTGCCACCCGGAATGAATATTTGCAATTACTTTTTTTTCAGGGTCATACAGCATGACAGCCTGGCAATCGGCTACCTGGATGACAAGAAACACATCTTTCATGTCAGTAACAATTGCGTCAGCTGTGGCGGCTTCAGTATCGAGTTGAAAATTTTCAGAAATAGTAATGTCATCCTTTTTCAATACCTTAACACCACTCCTGTGCACCTGGTTTAAAAAAACAAAAGGCTTTGTCCCCATTTTTCTGATAATGACCTTTCGGTTATTTGCAACAGCCAATAGCTCATCACCTGAATTTATACCGATATTCAGAGAATCAAAAGCGCCTGTACTTGTTCCGCCTGCCCTTGTAAATATACCATGAACAATACAGGAATGATTTTTAAAATGTTCAAACTCACAGATTTTGATATCAGTTGGTAAATACAATTGTTTTTTTAGCATCCTTGTATTGCCTGGATAATATTTTAATCTCAGAAAAACTGACAATTTTATCCATATATCTCTTGTCTCCGGTCTGTACTGCATGGGATTAATGTTCTGGCTTTTTTCACCAGACCCGGATCAATATCTGCAAAGGCAATTTTCTCATTGTTTGCCGCCTCTGTCAGGACATTTCCCATGGGATCTATAATCATGGACATCCCGGGAAACCTTAGGTCGCCTTCCATCCCTGTCCGGTTTGAACAGACCATAAACAATTGATTTTCAATGGACCGCGCTTTGATCAGTGTTTTCCAATGCTCTTTTCTTGATTCCGGCCATTGTGCAGACACAATGATCATTTGTGCATCCTTTAAATACAAAGATCTGGCAAGCTCTGGAAACCTCAAATCATAACAGATCATCAGCCCAAGCCTTCCAAAACTTGAGTCAATCGTAACAATCTTATTTCCGGCAGTGTAATACAGATGTTCGCCTGTAAGCCTGAAAAGATGCATCTTTCTATATCTTGCTTTTACCTTTCCATCCACATCAATGAACACCATTGTATTGAATATCTGATCTTTTTCTTTTTCAGGAAGGGTTCCCGCAATTGCCATCTGGTTCTTTCTGGCAAAAAAAGAAAGACTTTCCACGACCTTATCTGAAAGCTTTGAATGTTTGCTTAAGTTTTCATTATCAAAGGAACAGGAAAACATTTCCGGCAGGACAGCAAGGGAAACATTTTCAGATGCCAGTTTTTCCAGGTGTCCAAAGACTGTATTCAAATTGGTCTCAACCTGTCCGCTTTTCACATCAAACTGAACAACGCCTGCTTTAAAATTATTTTTCACCTCTTTTATACCCTTTTAACCGTTTCTTTTTATCAAAATATTCTTCATAAATTAAACTTTTCTAAACATATAGCTTCACCCTTTCATCGTCAATCTTTTTATCCTTTTAAAACACCTATGGTTTTAAGCTCTATTCAGCCAAAATACCAATCCTGGCATTTTGGGTAAATAGAGCCATACTCGGCTCTGATTTTATTTTTCACCTTTTAAAGGTTTTGGCAACTTCTATGGCCCTTTTAACCAGCATTTCACCTGATTTTAACCCAGCCTTGTCTTCCATGACACCACACCTGATATCCCTTTCAAACAGACCTTCGCCATTTCTGCTGGATACGGCTGAAGCACCCAGAGGGCTGATGGAATGATGACATCCCACTGGCAGCATATCAAGATTATAAAACACAAACATATGCGAAAGATGAGTGGTTTCAAATCCGCCATGGCGCTTCCATGCAACGGCAGCACTGATACCAATTTTATTTTTCATCCTGCCGCCTGAAAGATTCCCAAAAATAAAGACCCGCATTCTATCCGTCAGAGCTGCCATTCTTGCATTCATTCGCATATGATATACAGGGCTTGATAAAAGTATTATATCTGATTGTTCTGCTGCCTCAAAAATCTTTTGTGCATCATCGTCAATCACACAGTATTTACCCGGTTTCTGTTTTCCAATACAGGAATTGCAATGAAGGCATTCCTCTATTTTCATTTCTGATAAATTAAAACATTGAGTGTCGCATCCCTGACGTCCTGCAGCTTCAAGCATGTGCGACGTCAGATACTCATTGTTTCCCTTTTTTACCGGGCTTGAAGATATGGCAAGAAACTTTACCATCATAGTCCTCCTTATTGTATTTTGAACAAATGTCAGTTAAAAAAATACTTTAAGCCATTTTTTTTGTTAACACAATAAAATTAAAGGATCGCTTTTCTTCTTAATGCCTGTAATGGCTTGACTTTTCGATATGTTTTGGATACTTTATAAAATGAAGAATAAAGCTATGAAAACTAATATTTATAGTGCGAATAAGGATATTGACAAAATTATTATAAGACAAACACCATTGATACCTATATATATCTTTTTATAAGGTGAAAAAATGACAAAAATCGATTCTTTTCTCAAAAACAAACATATACTGGCTGTTGACGATGAATGGGATGTTCTTGAAACCATTCAGGAAATTCTGGATGAAGCAAAAGTAGACGTTGCCCAGGACTATGAGACTGGGTCTGAAAAAATTTTTCAGACCCAGTATGACCTTGCTATCCTGGACATCATGGGGGTCAACGGGATTAAACTTTTAGAAGAATGTGTAAAAAAAGGCATTCCTGCCATCATGTTGACTGCCAATTCCCTGAACCCGGATTCCCTGATACAGTCCATTAAAAAGGGCGCTATTTCCTATCTCTCCAAAGAGCATTTAAGCGAGCTTGACTCCTTAATCAATGAACTTTTGGGAGCACAAAACCAGGGCAAACCCACCTGGCAACTTCTTTTTGAAAAACTTGGAAATGTTTTCAACCAGCGATTTGGGAAAGACTGGAAAAATGAAAACAAGGATTTCTGGAATGATTTTGAGAAAAACTGGGAAGTCTCCAGGGGTATCCAGGAAAGACTGTTACACGATAAGAACATCATAGACAAAGGTATATAGATTCAATAACTTTGCTATTTTAAAATTAACGCCGGGATTCAAAGAGATCAACTTCTCTTGAATCCCGGCTTTGTTTTTGTCAGACTATTATCATAGCCTTTTGCTTTTTTTACATATATCCCAAAAGCCTGGGCAAGAAAAGTACAACTTCAGGGACGTATGTCAAAAAGAAGAGTACACCGATCTGAATAGCTATAAACGGCAATACCGCCCTTGAGACATAAATAATATCCCTTTTTGCCAGCGCCCCGGTAATAAACAGGCTCACCCCCATAGGCGGCGTGCAGTATCCAATGGCAAGGTTTACTGTCATGATGAGCCCGAAATGCATGGGATCCACGTTAAATGGACCGAGCAATGGCAGGAATACCGGGCCCAGAATCAATGTCGCTGAAATAATATCCATGAACATGCCGATAATAAGCAGCAGAATGTTCATGACCAGTAAAAAAACAATGGGAGATTGAATACTTGCCACAACAATTTCGGCAACCCTGTTGGGAATATTTTCAAAGGTCAGATATCTGCCGAAACAGGTGGCTGATGCAACAATCAAAAGTAAGGTGGCACTGGTTACAGCAGAACTGACAGTTATTTCTTTTACTACTTTAAATCCCATGGACTTGAAAATAAAAAGCTCAACCAGGAACGCATACACACAGGCAACAACTGCTGCCTCATTGGCTGTAAACATGCCTGAAAAAATGCCGCCAAAAATTATAACAATGAGCATGACTGCCCAGAACCCTTCCTTTAAAATAGCATATAGCTGTTTAAAATTTGGGGCAGGCAATCTGTTGATATCCGTTCTTTTTCTGTAGAGAACCCAGGTATAAAGACAGACACAGATAATGATAATAATACCTGGGATAAGCCCTGTCATAAAAAGTCCTTCCAGAGATACATTGCTGATCATGGAATAAAAGATCATACTGATACTGGGAGGAATGATCACGCCAAGGTTGGGCGAAGTGGTCATAAGGCCCAGGGTGTAGTCTTCATCATATCCGTTCTTGATAAGGGCTGGAATCATAAATCCGCCAAGGGCAACCACTGTTGCAACAGTAGACCCTGAAATGGCACCAAACAGGCCACAGCCAATGACACCGGCCATACCAAGACCGCCGGGCAGCCAGCTGACCAGGGCATTGGCAAGGTTCATCAATTTTTCAATCATTTTTCCTTTGCTCATGATATTACCACAAAGGATAAAGAACAGAACCACAACTAGTGCAAATTTATCAAGACTCCGGAAAAGCGTCTGGGCCAACAGGTCGGGAGGAATATCCAGGAATACGACAAACCCAATGGCTGCTGTAAAAAACAAACTCAAAAAAACCGGGATATACGTTGTCATAAAACCCAGGAGAATACATAGAATAATCAAATCGCTGATCTGCATTAAAATAAACCCTTTTATCTATTTCGGATATCTGGTTCGAACATCTTGAATCATTACCTGAACAGTTCTGATAAATACCATCACGCCCATCAGGGGCATGATGGAATATATAGCGACAAGGGGAATCTGCATGATGATTGTTTTCTGGCTTGTCAAAAACTGCAGGTGGGTCATTTTGTACCCATAGTAAACCATCATGCCGGCAAAAATAAGCATCAGTATATTGGAATAAAATGTCAATCCTGATTTAAGCTTGGGAAAGATCTGGACAATGGCATCAATTTTTATCATTGCCCTTTGCTTGACTGCCACACTGGCACCCACGAATGTTGAGTAAATAATGACGATACGCACCAACTCTTCACTCCAGGCAAGGGTGTAGTTAAATCCATACCTTAGAACAACGTTGGCAAAAAGAGATAAAAGCGCTGCCATTACAATAATAAAAAGGGTCCACTCTTCAATATTGGTGACAATGGTGTCTAATTTTTTTAAACTTTTCCCAAGCATAAACCAAGTCCTGTTAAGCGTTTGTTATCAAACAATAATTAACTTATTGCAGCAATACCTGAACTTCTTTTAAGAAATTATCCGGTTTATAGGTATCACCAGGATAAAGCTTATTGATTTCAGGGGCATATTTATCATATGTTCCCGCGCTTTGTTTCAGTAAAGTTGCCATGTCTGAATCAGAAAGCTGAAAGAATTCAACACCAGCTGCTTTTGCTTTTTCGATATTGGTATTTTCTTCTGTGAGAGATTTCACACGGCTCTTTGCACAGACATCATGAACACTGGCAATAAAGGCTCCTCTTATATCAGCAGGAAGCTTTGCAAGCCATGCCTTATTAAAGATCCAGATGAAAAGCCCCTGGGCATAGTTGATCTGGGTAAAATATTTGGCCACTTCAAACTTTTTGGTTACATTACAGACAGTAAGGGTATGATCCAGACCTGTAATAACACCCTGTTTCAAAGCAACCGGCACATCAGGCCATGGCATGGCAACAGGATTGAATCCCCAGTTTCTATAGCTTAACTGATTAACAGCCGCTTCTGCAATCCTGAACTTTACTTGTTTGGCATCTTCAATATTTCTAACTGGTATGGTTGTTGCCCAGCCATAGTTACCGTATCCGGTAATATCAAGCCCGGTAATTCCCTGATGATCCATACCCATAAGAAAATGATTAAAGATCTTTTTATTGTTGATAAATTTATCAAGCCTTTCAAAAGAGTTCACAAGAAAAGGCAGGTTCACGATTCCAATTCTGGGGCCTAAATTGGTTGCAGCCACAGAGCTCACTCCCATACCCTGGACAGCGCCCATCTGAAGCATGTTCAACACTTCCACCTCACCGCCCAGCATGGAATAGGGTTTAAAGTCCACATAGACTTGGCCGTTTGTTCTTTTCCATACTTCATCGCGGATTTCAAACCCGGCCAAAGTACCCACAAGACCAGGTGTTGACACGTTAGAAACAATACATTTGTATTTCGCACCACTAGGATCAAAATTCGGTTTCCATTTATCCAGTGAAGGTGCTGCTGCAAATACCGGACTTGTGAACACAAATGATCCAACCATTAAAACAAGCAATAATACTAAAAATGTTCGAAGTTTCATACTTAGTTCCTTTCCTTTTAATTTAAGTTTATAAAATTTGTGGTGCAAACTTTATAAAAACTTTGCACCTGTTTCAACTTTTGGAATTTAACTAATTGTAACTTTACTATCCGCACTCAAGGCTTGTGTAATTTACGTTATCGTTCAATAATAAGTCAAGCTCAATGGGGAATTTTATTTAATCCAGTTTTTTAAATGCCTCCTTTCTGCCGGTAAATTTTTCCCGAAGTTGAGGTTTCATAAGCTTCCCTGTGGGATTTCTGGGAACCTGATCAAAAATAACCCTGCGCGGCACCTTATAAAGGGATAGTTTTGATTTTGCAAATTCAATCACATCTTCTTCGCTCATTTGCCTGCCCTCTTTGAGTTGAACCACGGCAAGAACAATCTCTACAAGCCTGTCATCCGGGTATCCGATACATGCGATATCATCAATATCAGGATGATCCATGAGTGCATCTTCAATTTCAACGGGAAAGATATTTTCACCACCACTGGTGACCATATCTTTCATTCGATCGACAATATAAAAATATCCATCTTTATCTTTCTTTAGTAAATCTCCGGTATAAAGCCAACCATTTTTTAATGCTTCCTGGGTTTTTTCAGGATTTGAATAGTATTCCCGCATCATTCTCGGTGTCCTGAATATCAGCTCACCAACCTCATCATCACAAAGTTCATCTCCTGCGGGACCAACAATTTTAGCTTCAACCCCAAAGGTTGGCTTGCCAATGGAACC
>JAHJDU010000098.1 GCA_018812385.1 Pseudomonadota bacterium | reverse complement strand
TTATCAATTTCAATTTTATCTTCATCCAAAACTTCGCGTATTTTTCGGGCAAGATCCTTCATCACAATCGGTTTCAATAGAAAACCCTTAATGCCCAGAGATGCCGCCTTTTCTTCAGACATGGTTTCACTGAATCCTGTGCAGAGCACTACTGGAATATCAGGACGTATTTTAATCAATTCAGCCGAAGCTGGGTTCTGAATCTCTCGTTTTTAAACCGCTCTACCGCAATCATAAGAATCTTCAGCTTACCCTGCCGGGCTGCCTCAAGAGTGCTTCGGTAGTCTTCGGCACTCATCCCTGAGTCAAGCTTTGCCGCAGCAATATTTTTCGATTTCAAAAAATCGATCTGATCCTTCATTAGAGAGAGAGGCGGTGAGACCACCAGGGTCATCCCTTGCTCAAGAATGGCTGGTAACTGATAACAAAGGGATTTTCCCGCGCCGTGGGAAAAATTGATGCCGCAGACGTACCAGCCATGATGGTTTCCACAACCTGTTTCTGACCGGGTTTAAATTTGTCGAATCCGAATATTTCCTTTAGGGTGTTATCAATTCCAGACATTGCTCAAATTCTCCCCGCGTTGGACAGGTCCTTTTCAGCCTCTAAAACAACAGACCTCCGTTCCTTGCTCCGCCTTATGGAATCTAACTTTGACAGCAATTTTACCACCCTTTCAAGGGGTGTTTTACCTACCGTCAAATACTCAGGCTCTTTGCCCATTTCCACATCAATAATTTCAATGGTTGCTTCAATGGATTCTATGGCGGATAAATCTTCTCTTAAAAGGTTTTCTGCGGCGCTTATTCTTCTTGCCTGAAGATCATCAACGTCTGCGATCTTTGCCTGAATAATCGTCATGTCCGTGTAATCTTTAATCGCTCTGAACCTTCGTTCTCCTGCAATAAGCTGAAACCTGCCATTTTTTTGCGGCCGAACAATAATCGGTTCAATCAATCCCGCTGCATAACTTGCAACTATCCTTGAGCTTTTGAAAATTCAACAATTCAAATGGTATCTTTAACAAGAATTGATGACAATATAAAATTATTCCGGGCAGATCATAATCTTATATGAAACCAGAAAAATTTCTCTGATTTATCTTGGAGTAATAGCGTTTATAGATGGTATTATCGATCAGGAGTCAAATAACAGAAAATACCAATGGCTTCTTTCACAAGCCCTCGCTTTTAAAAACAATTATAGACCACCACATTGCTGTCAGCAGATCTTATGAACGCCTGTTTAAACAGATGTAGACAACCATAAAACACCTTACTACAGGCCTGAAGCCGTTGAAAATTGTTTCAACCATACTGATCAGCAAAGTGCATAAAAGTTGCGGAAGAATAGCCAGCAACACTGCCAAGGACTTTGGGCCTTTAACTACTTTATTGAGCACCATGACTTTGATGTCATGAGCATGCTTGGATTTATAATTGGGTTTGAAACAGATAAAACAATGGAAAAGCGCTTATAACCCGCACCCAAAGACCTGGAACTTTAATTAAAGCATCTTCCAGAAGGATTTGATCCGCAACGTCCAGAATAAAGGGCTGTGAATTGTTTTTAAGGCTTTTGCCATCTGAAAGATCTTTGTTTGATCCAATCGCATTTCACCATAGGTCTCAAGATGAAACGCATGAATAATGGTTTTGATTTCATTTTCAAGAGACACAAACTGCTGCTGCAGCCTTTCTGCATATTCTGCCGGAGTTTCGTTCTGCAATTTGGGCATGCCGCTTTTCCGGCCCCAGGAAATAAGCTTTATAAATCCTTTTTTGGCATCCTCGACTTTTCCGAACAAGGCCAGGATTGCAGTTTTAAAAGATTTAAACAATAAAACCAGCCAGCGTATCAACACTAAAAAAAACTCAGTCTCTTCTTTGTCACCGGGTTGCAACGATTGTTTTGACATCAGGAATTTAAAAATCTTATAGGCAATATAACCTGCCATAAATACAAAAATTAAAAAAAGAATCGCCATAATGCCGGAAAAGAAAAGATGGTCTGCCCAGCCGGTGTAGCCCTGTGTCAGTGTGATATTTGGGACAGTAATATCAGGGTTCTGCCGGGAAATTCCAATATCTGCCGGATGGTTTCGTGGAGCAAAAATAAATCTCAAAATCGCTATAAGATAAGGACTTAACGGACCTGCTGCCTGTTTTAAGACATCATATCCTGATTCTGCAAAAGATGTCATAAAGGGAAGCAGGACAAAAACCATAGCCATGCCGCAGAAAAGAAGCACAATAAAAACACTTATCAATACACCATATACACGAAATCCTTTTAGATATAGTTTTTCCCTTATTGTCGTGTTTTGGGAAAAGAATACTGCCGAAAGGCCGAAAAAAAAGTACCCGCCCATAAGATAAAGGGTAAAGGATTCCTGAATATGTATTCCCCCTTTAAGCTGAATCAACATTTTTATAATCAAAAGTGCAAACAAAAGAGAAATACCCAGATCAAAATAATTGCAGGTGGTTTGATAGGACATCTGTCTTGATGATAATTTTGTGCCCTTATACCAGAAAAGACAAACCATGGCTGCAATCAAGGCCATCTGATACCATTGATGCGGTGTGCCGGGAAGGACCCGGCCAATACCTGCAGACACTGCAGCCCATATCATAAGACCCAGCCCAAGAACATGTCCAAGAACAAACCATATAAGGCGATATCTTTTTGCTCTGAACAAATAAGACATGAACAATGCCATGAAAAAAGCCGCGCAGGCCCTGCCCAGCGGAAATGTGATCTGTGTTGTGGAAACAGCCAGAAAATTCGCCCAGGCACAAAGCCAGCACAGATCCATGCCGCAGCAGGCTGACACAAGGCGTTTATGGGTATAGTGTGACAATATTCATCCTTATTTTTATAAACAGATTGAGCCTATCTCCTGGATAGTATCTGAAATAAAGTCTTTTCCATCTTCTATATCCCCTGTCCTGCTCACAAAGTATTTTACCGGTATTCTTTTATGGGCATAAAATTCTTTCATTTTTACAATGGATGGATCAATGGACTGGGAACAGAAAATACAGTTTATCCCCCATAATATACTGATATGCTGATGAAAAATATCTGACAGACTGCTGCCTGATTTCATATCCATTCTGGCAATGGTTTCAAGTATATTTGAAAGATTTTGACGATTTCGACTTATCGGGACAAAACCAGGCTTTCCTCCTTTGATGACCGCATTGGTCATAAACCCCACTGCATTGCCATGGCTTTCAAAATAAACCGCCATGGAAGCTGCAGCTTCCAGCATTATTTCAAAATCATCTTTAGCCTGAAGGGTTTGAAACAATTCAACGTCAACCACAATCAATATTTTTTCCTGGGTAGATGGTTCGCACACTTTTTCCTGGAGCTTGTCATACCTGGCACTGGCTTTCCAATGGATGAGTTTGACAGGTGTAAAACTCTGGTATTCCCGTGTGCCGAGGATATACACCGGGTCCTGCACCGGGCTTTGCGCGCCTGGAACACCAAAAAAATAATGCTCGGGCATTGAAAACGGTCTGATGGGAATGATTTTCGGGTATACAATGACATCAACACTATCCTGCCAGATTTTTAGTCTTGGAAAAAAACCGAAAAGATCAGCAACAATAATATGGGGATGACCGATATTAAAACATCCCCTGTGCATGGCTTTAAGACTCCAGGAAAATGTTGTTTTCTGGAACCATAAAAGGAAACTATTTTCACAGGCTGGTGTGTCTGAAATAAAGTGCGATTCATCAATCATAAGTTTAATCTGGATCTGCACAGGCAAAAGTTTATTATTCCTTGCTTCTATCTTAAGCCTTATTCTTTCACCTGGAAAAACCTTGTTTTTATCAATTTCTGAATCAAAAGCCATTTTTGAAAAAGAAAATCTGCTCCAGGATTTTGTAAACACCATCAACCCCATGACCAATAATATCAGTATCGTCATCTGGATTTGATGGTTTAAAAGGGAAATAAAAAGAAAAATCAGAGCGATCAGGATAATCAGAGGCTCTGTGAAAATCGTTGTCATATGGGTTTGGACGGGTCGATCAGAAATCATGGGTTTTATCCAATGGCCCCATCCGGAATCCGTGTCTGATTAAGAATGTCCGTTAAAATCCGGTCTGGTTTTTCACCTCGCAGCCGTTCATTGTCATTTAAAATCAACCGGTGGGACAGAACCGGTCGAATTAAAGCCTTTACATCATCCGGCAGTGTGAAATCCCGCCCATCCAGTGCTGCCAGCGCCTGGGCCGCCCGCATGAGTGCCATGGACCCCCTGGGACTTGCCCCGAATTTGATCATATTATGATTCCGCGTGGCCTGGACGATTGTTGTGATGTATTCTCTGACTGGCTCGGATACAATAATCTTTTTTCTTTCCTGTTGAAGTGCAAAAATCTGTTCCGGCGTTGCCACGGGTGTGAGTGATAAAAACGGATCATGAATCTGAAACCGTTTAAGGATATTCATTTCCTCTTCTTTATCAGGATAACCAATATCTATTTTTATCAGGAACCGATCCAGCTGTGCTTCCGGCAATGGAAATATTCCTTCATGCTCCACGGGGTTCTGTGTGGCAATGACAAAAAAAGGGATCGGCAGGAGAAATGTTGTACCGTCAACGGTCACCTGACGTTCTTCCATGCTTTCCAACAGACTGGACTGGGTCCGCGGAACTGTCCGGTTTATTTCATCCGCTAAAAGGATATTTGCCATAACAGGCCCCTGCTGGAATTTAAACCGGCCTTCATTCTGAAGATATATATTAAATCCAGTAATATCTGACGGCAAAAGATCCGGGGTAAACTGGATTCTTTTATAAGTTCCCCCGATAGATGCGGCAAGGGATCTTGCCAAAAGGGTTTTTCCCACACCCGGAACATCTTCCAGAAGAACATGCCCGTCTGCCAGAAGTGCAACAAGCATCAATTTTACAGATTCCTGCTTGCCTACGATGACCCGGGATATATTATCCATGATCTTAAAGCAGATACTAAAATCCAAATCAGTCCCTCCTTTCCACCAGTGAAGTCCTTCAGAGAAAAATCATATTAATGATTATTGTTTTTTATTTCAAGCTAAAAACACCACTCTATCCGGTCTCGGCTTATCAAGAAAAAAGAGGTCTTCCTTATCCTGATTTATTTGATGTCCGAAATGCCTATATTGAACTTAATCGCACAAAAGAGTAAATTTCTGCAAGCACTGCAACAAGAGCGTTTCAGGGAAAATGATCTCTCAGTGATCAAAATGGCCTTTGAAGATTCCTCCTTAAAACATGGAAAAAAGGCGCTGCGGTTGCAAATCAGACTTCCTGGCGGAGAGATTCGCCTAGGAAACATGCTTCAATAATCTTTATACATCATAAAAATTATTTTGTTATTTCTAATTCTTATGTTTGTTTATTTTTCAGTCGCAGGATAAGTTCTTTTTCCAGTTGTTGAATGATAATTTTTAAGATACGGCTTTCCTGGACAGGACCGGAATTATTCCAACCCATTTTCATTGCCCGGTCCTTTATTTCTCTAAATTGGGTTAAAGAATCGGCAACGGCCTTCCAGGCAAAGAGTTTTTGCAGGATATGGCGCTCCTCCGAGGTTAAGTCTTTGGCAGTATCTATGGTTTTTCCATGGTCTATTGTTATAATCACTTCTGGTTTTTCCCGGCAAATGAAATATCCTTTTATAAAGGTTTTATTTCTTTAACTTAAGATGATATGTACTGCTGATTACAGGTTGAATTCTTCAGCCCACATTGAAAATCTTTTTGCATGATCTTTACTTATTTTTCCAAGTTCATCGATAATTTGAATTGTGGTTATTTTTTTGTCTGCGTATTTTGGGTTTTTTGAGTGATATTTGTCTGCAGCACAGATAATTTTTTCTTCGATGCTTATGGGAACCATATCTCTCTGGGGCAATGGAATATTATTTAAAAGAATGTTTTCTTTTGTAATTCCAGCACCAGTATGTCGTTCACAGACAAGGCCGTATTCAGGGGGCAGGCCATGTTCATCCAAAAGCTTTTTCCCAAGGTATCCGTGACAGATATAAGGTTTTTCACCTGTACAGCCAATGGCCTGGGCCTGGGTCAAAAAAATGCCTATATCATGCAACATGGCAGCTTTTTCAATAAATTCAAGATCCGGGTTCAGATGAGTCAGATGCCGAGCAATTTCAAGGCTCTTTTCAGTGACAATCCGGCTGTGCTCAACAAGGACCTGGTAAGGTTTTGTGCCCGCCGTATAAAATTTTTCAATGATGGCAAGGGGATTCATTTTTATGAAAGTAAAACTCCTTCAATAAACGGGTCCAGGTCTCCATCAAGGACTCTGTCCACATCCCCCATTTCAAAATCTGTTCTATGGTCTTTAACCATCCTATAGGGATGAAGAACATATGATCTGATCTGGCTTCCCCAGGCAATATCATCTTTACCATCATGGAGATTTTGCATTTTTTGCTCCTGCTTTTTCTTTTCAAGCTGGTAAAGCCTTGACTTTAAAACCTTAAAGGCAATCTCTTTGTTGCGGTGCTGGGAGGATTCCTGCTGGCACTGGGCCACCACACCCGTGGGAAGATGGGTGATCCTGACGGCACTGCTGGTCTTGTTCACATGCTGTCCGCCGGCTCCGCTGGCCCTATACACATCAATTCTCAGATCTGATTCATCAATATCGATTTTAATTTCATCTTTTATTTCAGGATAGACAAATACTGATGCAAATGATGTATGGCGTTTTCCGCTTGCGTTATAGGGTGAAATCCTCACAAGGCGGTGGACTCCGGATTCAACCTTCATAAACCCATAACAATTAACTCCTGACACACGAAGGGTTGCACCCTTAATCCCGGCTTCATCCCCTGATTGATAGTCAATAATCTGATATTTATATCCCTTTTTATCAATCCATCGGGTGTACATGCGAAACAGCATTTCCGCCCAATCCTGGGAATCTGTCCCGCCGGCACCGGCATTAATGGAAACAAGAGCATCTCTTGCATCATCTTCGTCGTCAAGGGTGATCTGGATTGAAAATTTTTTTATTTTTTTCTCAAGTATGGATAAAAGGGCGGCCACTTCATTTTCACTGTCTTTATCCAACTCTTCAAGGGCAAGTTCCAGAAGGACCTCTGCATCTTCAATATCCTGGTAAATGTTTTTCCAGGTTTCCAGAAGATTTAAAAGCAAGGTTCTTTCTTTTAAGAGATCCGTTGCTTTGTCTGAATCAGTCCAAAAATCTTCTCTGGAAATAATTAGTTCAAGTTCACGGAACCGCTTTTGCTTTACAGGAAGGTCAAAGATACTCCTTGAGTTTTTCGGCTTTGGTATATATGACTTGAATATTTTGTTTTAATTCTACACTCATTTTGATTTCTCCTAGACTTTTTTCCAAAACTTTTTCCTGAAACCTTTTACCATAAAAACCATGCAAATTGCAACTAGTGAACCAATGGCAAAAACATCCCCGTATTTTGTATAAAAACTGATCTGGTTCAGGGCTGGAACTTGTCGTGTAACGGCCCGATCTGTGAACAAAGCCGTTGTTTCAAGAATTTTCCCCTTAGGATCAATAAAACCTGAAATCCCGGTATTTGCAGCTCTTGCTATGGTTCTGCGGGTTTCAACTGCCCTGAATACGGCAATGGAAAAATGCTGCTCTGCTGCCGATGTATGACCAAACCAGGCATCATTGGTAATGGTGGTGAGGATATCAGCCCCGTTTTTTACAAACCTGGATGCAATGGATGGAAACAAAATTTCAAAACAGATGAGCACCCCTGTTTTATGCGTGACCTTCAGGTTACGTGTGACCTTCAGGTTACGTGTGACCTTCAGGTTACGTGTGACCTTCAGGTTATGGTCATTGAATTCAAGGGGATTAAATGTTTCATCGCCCGTGGAAAAATCACCTGCCTGGGCAGTAAGCTTCCCTAAAAATGTCAGATAATCCCCAAAAGGGACATATTCTCCAAATGGCACAAGGTGGTTCTTGTCATAGGTTCCTGTAATAGTGGAAGACGGGTTTAACATGTAAGCACGATTATAAAATTTTGTCTTGTTTCCATCTGTTTTAAATGCAGGGCTTCCAATTAAAAAATTTGTTTTTAATTCCCGTACACATTGATTCACCTGGTTTGACAGATTCTTATCATACCCGTAATAAAACGGCAAAGCCGTTTCCGGCCATATCACAAGGTCAGGCTTTTCTGGTGATCCAGCCTTATTAAATTCGCCCTGGGAAAGATGTATATATTTTTCCAGGGTCTGGGTCTTAAACTGGTCACTCCATTTTAAATCCTGTCTAATATTTCCCTGAACAATAGTAAGGATCGGTTTTTTTGCTTTTTCAATTTGAGAATTTAAGGTATTGATTTTTTGATCCCCGTAAAAAATAGCGCCTGCGAACAGGATGGTAGTATACATGATAGGGAAAACATGTTTTTTGTGCAGTCCTTTTTTAAGGGACAACCCCAGGGTCGCCAAAAGATAATTTATAAGAACGATGAGAAATGACACTCCATAAACCCCGGAAAAATCTGCAATCTGGATCAATAACAGATTTGTATACTGGCTGTAGCCCAGAGCCCCCCAGGAAAAGCCTGTGAAAGCATAGGTCCTGATATATTCAAGCCCCGTCCAAACACAGGCGACAGCAATGGGTGCAACCCAACAATTTGCATCCATCTGTTTTAAAAGAAAGGCAAAAATAGCCGGATACAGTGAAAGATAAAGGCATAAAAGGATGAGTGTGGAAACAGCAAGAACCGGGTGAAGTCCGCCATACACATTTAAGGTCGGGACAATCCAGTAAATAAGGGTGAGAAAATGAAAGAACCCTGCGATAAAACCACTATAAAAAGATTCTTTTGATGTCATTGACCCCATGGACATAAACCAGGGGACCATGGCAAAAAAAACCAGGTACGATAAATTTGCTTTAGGAAAAGACAGGGTCAAAGCCAGGCCGCTTATCAAGGCTGGAATATATTTAGCTGAAAAATATTTTGCTGGAATATATTTCAGCAAAACAATGTTTTTATTTTGATCGATCATTCATTTCTTATCTTATATTATTAAAAAAAGTCTGCTATACTTAACAATTAGTAGATAGGCAGTCAAATGATAGAATCTTTAACCGGTAATTTTTTATGAAACCTGAGCATAAAAGCGTTAAGAAATCTTCCAAAGGCCTTTCAATAAAAAAGGAGCCTTTCAATAAACAGGCATTGACCTCCCGGGAAATGAAAGCAGTGTTGGAATCTTGCCCTGCAGGGATTGGAATCATAAAAGACAGGGTTCTTGGCTGGACCAATGATGTTTTCTGTTCAATGCTCGGGTATGAACCTGATTCTCTCAATGGGAAAAATACAAGATGTTTATATGCTGATCAAAAAGAATATGACAGGGTCGGGGTTGAATTGTATTCCAAATTGGATACACATGGCAAAGGCCTTGTTGAAACAACACTGAAAAAAAAAGATGGCAATTGCATTGACTGCATGATCAGGGTTTCAAGACTCAACGCAAATGATCCGTCAAAAGGCATTATCTTTGTTATTACTAATATCTCAGAACTCAAGCGGCTTCAGGTTCAGGCTCAGCAGGCCCAGAAAATGGAAGCCATCGGGTTATTGGCGGGTGGAGTATCCCATGATTTCAACAATATTCTAATGGGTATTCAAGGGCACTTATCGTTATTGCAGATTGATGTATCTGACACCCCAAAAGTAACGACCCATGCCAAGCGTATTGGCCGGCTTGTGGAAACTGCATCTGAACTTACAAAGCGGTTGCTTGGATTTGCAAGGGGTGGGAAATATCAAATTTCAACATTGAATATAAATCAGGTGTTTGCATCTAGTTTGACTATTTTTAAGCCTGCCCGAAAAGATATTATCATTCATGAAAACTATGAAGAAAATCTCCAACCCGTAAATGCAGACCCTTCCCAGCTTGAGCAGGTCTTTTTGAACTTGTTGGACAATGCATCCCAGGCCATTATTGAATCAGGCAATATTTTCGTGACAACCCAAAATATTATTATTAATAAGGACAATGATTATCCCTTTGAGGTCAAGCCCGGGCCATATGTTAAATTGACGATCAAAGATACAGGCATTGGCATGGATCTGGAAACCCAGAAAAAAATTTTTGACCCATTTTTTTCCACAAAAGAAATTGGCAATAACAAGGGTCGAGGGCTGGGACTGTCTACTGTTTATGGCATAATAAAAAATCATGGCGGTTTTATTCTGGTTGACAGTGAAAAAGGCAAAGGTGCAAGTTTTCATATCTATTTGCCAGCATCCAATAATATCCCGGTAAAAGAAAAAAAGGAATCCCTTCCCTTTAATCACATGCAAAAAGGATCTGAAACAGTACTGCTGGTGGATGATGATGAAGCTGTTATCAATATAGGTAAAAAATTTCTGGGATACCTTGGTTATAAACCCATAATTGCAAAAAATGGAGTGGAAGCAGTTGAGATATTCAGACGTTGCAAAGACGAAATTTCTTTGGTTGTCCTTGATCTGATCATGCCGGAAATGGATGGGAAACAAGCTTTTTCCGAAATCAAAAATATCCAGGGAGATGCGAAAATACTAATATCCACGGGCCAGGCTATTGATGATAAAATAGAAGGTTTTTTAAACCAGGGGTGCCATGGATTTATTCAAAAACCATTTTCCTTGAATACATTTGCACAAACCCTGCGAAAAATACTGGATAAAACATAAAAAGGCTTCTGTTTCCAACCTCCCTTGCCAGGGCTTTTGTGGAACAGTGTTTTTTCAGCCTTGACGCACGTTTTTTTTAAGTCAATGATAGTAAGGTTTTCTGTAAAGCCATAATTTTTTTTGTCGCAAAAAAGCTATAGACACAGT
>JAHJDU010000097.1 GCA_018812385.1 Pseudomonadota bacterium | reverse complement strand
TTTGTTAATGCATGGAATGAATGGGCTGAGGGCGCATATATAGAGCCGGATAAAAAGTATGGGTATGCTTATTTAGAGGCAACTAAGATGGCATTGACCAGGTCGAGCCTGATATATTCCAGAAACTTATCCAAACCATTGATTAAAAAACCAGGCAAAAATAAAGTAGCGATTATTATACATGCATATTATATTGATATGTTTGATGAGCTGATTGAAAGAATTAAAAAACTTGATATCAGCTATAAAATTTTTGTGACAACTACAATAGACCATAAGGAAAGGGTAAATAGTGTTTTGTCTGAATTAGATTGTCCATATACTGTGCTTATTGTGAAAAACCATGGAAGAGATGTGTTACCGTTTTTGAAGATTATTAAACTTGTTATAAAAGAAAAATATCAGTATTTTCTTAAACTGCATACAAAAAAATCCAGCCACAGAAAAGATGGCGATATTTGGAGAAATGATTTATACAATAAGTTAGTTAATTCTGAAAAGCTTAAGTCTATTATCAAGTCTTGCGATACAGATAAAAACATAGGTATGATTGGCCCCAGTAGCCATATTGTTCACATGACAACATATTTGGGATCAAATGAAAACAGGGTTAAATGGTATTCCGAAAGGATGGGATTATCGTTCAGTGAAGTATTGGAGATTCCCTTTGTTGCCGGAACAATGTTTTTCGCAAGAATGGAATCAATAATACCACTTCTTTCTTTAGCAATAAATGAAGATGAATTTGAGAAGGAAAATGGTCAGGTTGATGGAACACTTGCCCACGCCATAGAAAGACTTTTTTCTATCAGTGCTGTTTCTACAGGCTTGAGAGTCATAGATACTGATAATATAACTAATATAGAAAATAAAATTTATATTAACGATGATTATGAATTTGTGGATTAGTGATGATGAAATCCATTGGAGTGGTTATTGTTAATTGGAACAGTGGCAGGCATCTGAAAAAATGCCTTGCACAATTGACTTCCCAGACTCACATGCCCCAAAAGATACTGGTGGTGGACAATAAAAGTACAGATGGTTCTTGTGATTGCGTTAAAGATTTTCCAGAAGCGGAACTGGTTTCCATGGAGACGAATCTGGGGTTTGTAGCAGCCAATAATATTGCCGTAAAAAACTATCTTGACACCCACTGGGCAGTGCTGTTAAATCCAGATGCTTTTCCTGAACCAGGGTGGCTTGCCGCGCTTTATGAAGCATCAATAAACTATCCTGATTATGATGTTTTCGGCAGCCGCATGCTGTCCCATGAAAATCCATCTTATCTGGACGGAACCGGAGATTGCTACCATATTTCAGGGATGGCATGGCGCCGGGGCCATGGGAGCAGGACTGTTGGCAGGTATGAAGAATCCGATGATATTTTTTCACCCTGTGCTGCAGCTGCCATGTATAAAAGAGAGGCGTTTCTGACATTGGGCGGTTTTGATGAGGATATGTTCTGTTATTTTGAAGATGTGGATTTGGGCTTTCGATTCAATCTGGCCGGATACAAATGCCGGTATGTTGCCAAAGCCGTTGTACGCCATGTTGGATCAGGCTCACGGGGAAAGCACAGTGATTTTGTAATATATCACGGCCATAGAAATCTTGTCTGGTGTTATGTGGCC
This sequence comes from Pseudomonadota bacterium, assembly GCA_018812385.1. GTDB lineage: Bacteria > Desulfobacterota > Desulfobacteria > Desulfobacterales > Desulfobacteraceae > Desulfobacula. Next base: position 985 of record JAHJDU010000097.1, on the reverse strand, counting down.
AATATGCCCTCTGCCCTGTTTTGGGCCCTTCTTCCTTTGCATATTCTCTTAAATATGGTTTCAATTTATTATATGGCATGGCAGGGGCATGGGCGCATTATGTTGAAAGCAAAATTTGATGCCCTGGTGAATGTTAAAAAAAGTTTAAAAAAACGAAGGCAGAGATCCTTGTATAAACCGGACCTGTTAAGGCTTTTAAAGCTGATGTCTTTTAAACCGGTTCCAAGGACCTGACAAGAAGAAGGAATATATGATTTATAATGATAAGTTTATCTGGTTGCATTTTCCAAAGTGCGCAGGAACAAAAATAGAGCATTTGTTAACCAAATATTTTTCTAACCATGCCGGTTTATTTCAGGATCATTTTACAATTGACGAAGATCCTTCCATGTCATGGCACGATTCAATTGCAGATCGAAAAGAACGGGATTCTTCATTTGAACTTGGGTCCCGGACCATTGTCTGCTCTTTTAGAAGACTTCCCAACTGGCTGGAAAGCAGGTATAATTTTGAATATTTGAGGAATCCGAAATTGCCACACCGCCCTGAACAACTACTGGAAGGCAGATTTCTTGAATCAACCGGTTATAACAACCATGCAGATTATTATGTGAAAAAGTATTTGCCTGAAGAGATGCTGGAAACGGGTCGGGTACGGTTTTTGAGAACAGAATTTTTTGAATCTGATTTTAAGACCATTTTTGGAGATTATCTGGATTTATCTATTATCCCGGCCAGGAAATTTAAAAAAAAGGTAAATGTTTCCAAAAGGTGTCTGCCGGATGACATCAGGGAACAATTGTATGTAAGATTCCGTGAGGTATATGAAGCATGCCCTTACTGGCAGCGGGTTGAGGCATTGGCCTATAGTGCCTGACCGAAAACCGCCAATTTTCCCGATTACTGCGTTGGGCTCAAATTTTAATCCTCAAAATACTTAATGTATTCCTCTGGTTAAAATTATCGCCTGCCTTGTACTTGGTTC